>DATLGW010000816.1:0-4194 GCA_035540315.1 Burkholderiaceae bacterium
ATGCACATCCGCGTGCTGCTGTCGAAGTACCGCGCCTACACGCCGTGCGCGGCCTGCGACGGCGCGCGGCTCAAGCCCGACGCGCTGCTGTGGCGGGTCGGCGGCGACGCCGACGCGCAGGCCGCGATGCCCGCCGGCCGCTACCGGCGCTTCCGGCCGCAGCAGGCGGCGTGGTCGGACGCGCAGCTCGACGCGCTGCCGGGACTGTGCATCCACGATCTGATGCTGCTGCCGATCGAGCGGGTCAAGGCGTTCTTCGACGCGATCGAGCTGCCGCGTCCGCTCGACGAGGCCGCCGAGCTGCTGCTGACCGAGATCCGCGCGCGGCTGCGTTTCCTGGCCGACGTCGGGCTGGCGTACCTGACGCTGGACCGGCAGTCGCGCACGCTGTCGGGCGGCGAGGTGCAGCGGATCAACCTGACGACCGCGCTCGGCACGTCGCTGGTCAACACGCTGTTCGTGCTGGACGAGCCGTCGATCGGGCTGCATCCGCGCGACATGGGCCGCGTGATCGACGTGATGAAGCGGCTGCGCGACGCGGGCAACTCGCTGGTCGTCGTCGAGCACGATCCGCAGGTGATGTTCGCCGCCGACCGGATCCTCGACATCGGCCCGGGACCCGGCGAGCGCGGCGGCCACATCGTCTATTACGGCGGCGCCGCCGGCGTACGCGACGCCCCGACGCTGACCGGCGACTATCTGTCGGGCCGCCGGCGCGTGAGCGCCGGTACGCCGGCGGCAGTGACGGCGTCGACGCCGAAGCTGGTCATCGAAGGGGCCGCCGAGCACAACCTGCAGCAGATCGACGTCGAGATCCCGCTGAATCGGCTGGTGTGCCTGACCGGCGTGTCGGGCAGCGGCAAGTCGACGCTGATGCAGGACGTGCTGCTGCCGGCGCTGCGCAAGGCCAAGGGCAAGCCGTCCGAATCCGCCGGCCGCTATCGGCGGCTGCTCGGCGACGACTGGATCGACGACGTCGTCCACGTCGACCAGTCGCCGATCGGCAAGACCACCCGCTCGAACCCGATCAGCTACGTCGGCGCGTTCGACGCGATCCGCAAGCGCTTCGCAGCGTCGGCGGTCGCGCGCGAGCGTGGCTACACTGCCGCGACGTTCAGCTTCAACTCCGGCGACGGGCGCTGCCCGAGCTGCGGCGGCAACGGCTTCGAGCACGTCGAGATGCAGTTCCTGTCGGACGTGTATCTGCGCTGCGCCGACTGCGACGGCCGCCGCTATCGGCCCGAGATCCTCGAGGTCGCGATCGAGGGCGCCGGCGGCAGCCGTTCGATCGCCGAGGTGCTCGAGCTGACCGTGCACGAAGCGCTCGCGTTCTTCGCCGGCGACCACGAGCTGGTGCGCCGGCTGCAGCCGCTGGCCGACGTCGGTCTCGATTACCTGCGCCTGGGCCAGCCGGTCCCGACGCTGTCGGGGGGCGAAGCGCAACGGCTCAAGCTCGCCGGCTTCCTGGCCGACGCGCATGGCAACGGCAAGCGCGGCGGCGCGCGCACGACCCGCGCGGCGGGTGCCGGACCCGTCCGAGGCAAGCTGTTCCTGTTCGACGAGCCGACGACGGGCCTGCACTTCGACGACGTCGCAAGGCTGCTGCAGGCGTTTCGCAAGCTGCTGCGCGCCGGGCATTCGCTGCTGGTGATCGAGCACAACCTCGACGTGATCGCGGCGGCCGACTGGGCGATCGAACTCGGGCCCGAAGGCGGCGAAGGCGGCGGCCGGATCGTCGGCTGCGGCGCGCCGGCAGCGCTCGCTGCGCACCCTGCGTCGGCGACCGGCGCGGCGCTGCGCGATTACGCGCGCCAGCTCGGCGTCGCCGCGCCCGCTGCGGTCGCGGCCGAGCCGCCGGCGGCGCGAGCCGCCGATGCCGAC
The DNA here is from genome assembly GCA_035540315.1 of Burkholderiaceae bacterium. Classification (GTDB taxonomy): domain Bacteria; phylum Pseudomonadota; class Gammaproteobacteria; order Burkholderiales; family Burkholderiaceae_E; genus DATLGW01. The sequence goes on from DATLGW010000816.1 coordinate 1,882, forward strand.
CGCGGCGGCGTGCCGTTGCAGTCGGCGCTGCGCGAGCGCGGCCGGCGCGCGATCTTCGTGCACAACGCGCGCGAGCACAACCTGAAGAACATCGACGTCGAGGTGCCGCGCAACAAGATGTCGGTGATCACCGGCGTGTCGGGCAGCGGCAAGTCGACGCTGGCGTTCGACGTGATCTTCGGCGAGGGCCAGCGCCGCTACCTCGAGTCGCTGAACGCCTACGCGCGCCAGTTCGTGCAGCCGTCGTCGCGGCCCGACGTCGATTGCATCTTCGGCATCCCGCCCACGGTCGCGATCGAGCAGCGCACCAGCCGCGGCGGGCGCAAGAGCACGGTCGCGACGCTGACCGAGATCTATCACTTCCTGCGGCTGCTGTACGTGAAGCTGGGCACGCAGCACTGCCCGCGCTGCGACGTGCCGATCGAGCCGCAGTCGTTCGATGCGATCGCCGCGCGGCTGATGCGCGAGCACCGCGGCCGCCACATCGGGCTGCTGGCGCCGCTGGTCGTCAATCGCAAGGGGCTGTACACCGACCTGGCGAAGTGGGCGCGCAACAAGGGCTTCTCGCATCTGCGCGTCGACGGCCGCTTCATCCCGACTGCCGACTGGCCGCGGCTCGACCGCTACGTCGAGCACACGATCGAGCTGCCGGTGGCCGACCTGGTCGTGTTGCCGGAAGCGGAGGCGGCGCTGCGCGCGGCGCTGCGCGACGCGCTCGATTACGGCAAGGGCGTGGTCGCGGTCGCCGCCGGCGTCGAGCGGCTGCGCGCGGCGCTCGACGCCGGCGACCCCGACGGCCATTCGCTGTCGCTGCAGACGAGCTTCCACTCGACCCGCCGCGCGTGTCCGTCGTGCGGCGCGAGCTTCGCCGAGCTCGATCCGCGGCTGTTCTCGTTCAATTCGAAGCACGGTTGGTGCACCGCGTGCCTGGGCGCGGGGCTCGAGGTCACCGGCCGCATCGATGCCGACGAGCTGACGCCGGGGCTCGAAGGGGTGACCGATGCGGGCGTGCAATACGGCGACGCGCCCTGCCCGGCCTGCCGGGGCCAGCGGCTGAATCCGACCGCGCTCGCGGTGCGCCTGCGCGGCGAGTCGATCGCGGCGCTGACCGCGCTGCCGGTCGGCGACGCGGGGCGTTGGCTCGAGCAACTGCAATTCGCGGCGCGCGACGCCGAGATCGCGCGCGACGTGCTGGCGGAGATCCGTTCGCGGGTGCGTTTCCTCGAGCAGGTCGGGCTGGGCTACCTGTCGCTGGACCGCGGCGCGCCGACGCTGTCGGGCGGCGAAGCGCAGCGGATCCGACTGGCCGCGCAGCTCGGCTCGAACCTGCAGGGCGTGTGTTACGTGCTCGACGAACCGACGATCGGGCTGCATCCGCGCGACAACCGCGTGCTGCTCGAGACGCTGGCCGCGCTGCGCGACAAGGGCAATACGCTGCTGGTCGTCGAGCACGACGAGGACACGATCCGCTGCGCCGATCACGTGATCGACATCGGACCGGGCGCCGGCCGGCACGGCGGGCGGATCGTCGCGACCGGTCATTGGCAGGAGCTGGCGCGCCACGGCGACAGCCTGACCGGGCGCTTCCTGGCCAAGCCGCTGCAGCATCCGCTGGCGCCGGCGCGCCCGATCGCCGTCGATTCGCCGTCGATCCGGATCCGCAACGCGACGCTGCACAACCTGAAGGGAATCGATGCCCGGATCCCGCTCGGACGGCTGACCGTCGTCACCGGCGTCTCGGGCTCGGGCAAGTCGACGCTCGCGCGCGACGTGCTGCTGCACAACCTGCAGCAGCGGGTCGCCGCCCGCAATGCGCGGTCGCGCGCGCCCGAGCCCCCGCTCGTCGGCTGCGACGCGATCGACGGCTGGGAGTCGATCACGCGGGTGCTCGAAGTCGACCAGACGCCGATCGGCAAGACGCCCCGCTCGTGCCCTGCGACCTACGTCGGATTCTGGGATGCGATCCGGCGGCTGTTCGCCGACACCACCGAAGCCCGCGTGCGCGGCTTCGAGGCCTCGCGTTTCTCGTTCAACACCGGCGCCGGCCGCTGCCCCGCATGCGAAGGCCAGGGCGTGCAGACGATCGAGATGAACTTCCTGCCCGACGTGAAGATCGTCTGCGACGTCTGCAACGGCCAGCGCTTCAATCGCGAGACGCTGCAGGTGCTGCTGCGGGGCCGCAGCATCGGCGACGTGCTCGCGATGAGCGTCGACGAAGCCGTGGAATTCTTCGCGGCCCACCGCTCGATCGCGCATTGCCTGAAGCTGCTGCAGGACGTGGGGCTCGGCTACCTGACGCTCGGCCAGCCGAGC
>DATLGW010000817.1:0-7355 GCA_035540315.1 Burkholderiaceae bacterium
TTCCGCCGGGCCGGCCGCATCCGATACGATGTAGACCGCATTTCGCAGCCAGGGAGGTCGCCGTGTTTGCTTCAGCAACTCGTCTGTCCAGGCCGATGATCGCGCTGATCGCGGTCGCGTGGTTCGGTGTTTCGGCTGCCAGCGGCGCGACCGATCCCGACCGGACCGCCGATTCGGCGGCGCAGGTGCGCAAGGAGCTTGCCGAGGCGGCCGACGCGATTCGCCACTACTCGTTCGAGCGGCGCGACGAGGCCGTGCGCAAGGCGAAACAGGCGCTCGATTCGCTCGATGCGCGGATCGCGGCGCTGAACGCGCGGATCGAATGGGACAAGCTCGATCAGGCCGCGCGAGAGCAGGCGCAGGCGACGATGCGTGTGCTCGAGCAGCAGCGGCGCCGGCTCGCGGACTGGTACGACTCGGCAAAGGCGAGCGCGCCGGGGGCGTGGGAGCGGATCAAGAAGGGCTTTGCCGACGGTTACGATGCATTGCGCGGCGCGTTCGACGATGCCGAGCGCGACGTGGGGACGCCGCGTCGCGAAGGATCCGGCCGCAGCTGACGACTCGGCGCGGCAGCGGTCGCTCAGCGCCGCGGCAGCTCGCCTAGCGCGTCCAGCAGCACGCGGATCCGGCGCGGCACCAGCCGGCCCGCGAGATACACCGCGGAGATCGGCATCGGGGGCGGGCGGTAAGGCCGCATCAGCTCCACCAGGCGCCCCGCCGCAATCAGATCCTCCACCATGTAATCGGGCAGCTGCGCGACGCCCAGTCCGAGCGCGGCGGCCGCAGCCATTGCGTCGCTCCGGCGAGCTGCATGGCGAGGGCGCGGTGCATTGGTTTTGCGCGCCGCAGATGCTCAGCATCCCTCGCGAGCGCATGCATCAGATCTTCAACACCGGCACCGGCCCGGCGGAGACGATCGCCGCGTTCGCCGGCACGCCGGTCGGCGTGTGGCTGCCCGACGGTTCGCCGTTGGCGCTGCCCTGGCGCAGCTGATTTTGCTGCAGGCGTCGATCGACCCGGAGGCGACGGTTGCCGCCGGACCGCCGTATCATGCGCGGGGCATGACAGCCCCGCGCGACCGCCGCCACCATCACCACGTCTACGTCGTCGAGCTGTCGGATCGCGTGTGGAACGAGCGGCGCTTCCGCGACGCGAATCCCGGCTACCGGTTCGCAAGACCGTGCGTCTACGTCGGCATGACCGGGCTCGATCCCGACGTGCGCTTCGACCGCCACAAGGCGGGCGTGCAGTCGAACCGCTTCGTGACCGATTACGGGCTGCGGCTGCGGCCGGATCTGTACGAGGTCTACAACCCGATGCCGTACGAGGCGGCGCGCGAGATGGAGGTCGAGCTGGCGATCGCGTTGCGCGAGGCCGGGTATGCGGTGTGGCAGGGCTGATGCGCCGCGTGCCGCATTCGCCGATGTCGCGAGGCTCGGTCAGCCGATCGCGGTTTCGGCCACGCCCGGTTCGGCCGCGGCATGGGCAGTTGCCCGCGAATCCGGCCGCAGGCGCGGATCGTCGCGCAGCAGCGCGGCGAGCTCTTCTTCGCTCAGCGTCTCCTTCTGCAGCAGCAGCGCCGCCCCTTGGTCGAGCAGCGCACGATGCTCCCGCAGGATTGCACGGGCCTTGTCGAACGCGCTGTCGACGAGTTCTCGGATCGCGGCGTCGATCCGCTCGGCGGTTTGCTCGCTGAACTGGCGCATCCGCGGCGCTTCGGGCACGTTCAGGAACCGCGGCGGCTCGGACTCGTACGCGAGGTGCCCAAGCCGCTCGTCCATACCGTAGCGGGCGGCCATGCTGCGCGCGATGTCGGCGACTTTGACCAGATCGTCGGCAGCCCCGGTCGACAGGTGACCGAACACCAGGTGCTCGGCGGCGCGGCCGCCCAGCAACACCGCCATCTTGTTCTCGAGCTCGTCGCGCGTCATCAGGAAACGGTCCTCGGTCGGGCGCTGAATCGTGTAGCCGAGCGCGCCGATACCGCGCGGGATGATCGAGATCTTGTGCACTGCGTCGACGCCCGGCAGCGCCGCGGCCACCAGGGCGTGTCCCATCTCGTGGTAAGCGACCACCTCGCGCTCGCGCGGATTGAGCAGCCGGTTCTTCTTCTCGAGTCCGGCGACGATCCGCTCGACGGCGGCCGTGAAATCCTGCAGCTCGACCGCCTCGGAGCCGCGCCGCGTGGCCAGCAGTGCCGCTTCGTTGACCAGGTTCGCGAGTTCGGCGCCGCTGAAGCCCGGCGTCAGCGCGGCGATCTGCTCGCGATCGACGTTCGGCGCGAGCCGGATCTTCTTCAGGTGCACCTCGAGGATCTGCAGCCGGCCCTTGCGGTCGGGCCGGTCGACCAGCACTTGGCGGTCGAAGCGGCCGGCGCGCAGCAGCGCCGGATCGAGCACCTCGGGCCGGTTCGTCGCACCCAACAGCACGAGCCCCGAGCTGGAATCGAAGCCGTCGAGCTCCGACAGCAGCTGGTTCAGCGTCTGTTCCTTCTCGTCGTGGCCGCCGACCGCGTGCGCGCCCCTTGCGCGACCCAGCGCATCGAGCTCGTCGATGAAGATGATCGCAGGTGCCTTCTGCCGCGCCTGCTCGAACAGGTCGCGCACGCGTGCGGCGCCCACGCCGACGAACATCTCGACGAATTCCGAACCGTTGATCGAGAAGAACGGCACGCCCGCCTCCCCGGCGACCGCCCGCGCGAGCAGCGTCTTGCCGGTGCCCGGCGGCCCGACCAGCAACACGCCTTTCGGCACCCGCGCGCCGAGCCGGCCGTAGCGCTGCGGATCCTTCAGGAATGCGACGATCTCGCGCAGCTCCTCCTTCGCTTCGTCGACGCCTGCGACGTCATCGAAGCTGACCTTGGTATCGGTCTCGACGTAGACTTTCGCCTTGCTCTTGCCGATCGACAGGAATCCGCCGCCGGCGCCGAGACCTTGTTCGTACATCCGGCGGATCAGGAACATCCAGACGCCGACGAACACCAGCGCCGGCACCACCCACGACAGCAGCGTCGGCAGCCAAAGGTTCTGCGGCTGCCCGCCGAAACGCACGCCGGCCTGCTGCAGCTCGGCCACGAGCTGCGGGTCGTCGACGCGGATCACGCGGAAGCGATGCAGGCCGGCACCGAGCGTATGCAGCCGCTCGGCCGTCTGCGGCGACACCTCGGGCCGCTGCGCCGGATCGACGCGAAACGTGCCGATGATCGCCTGGTCGGACAGTTGCACCTCGACCAGCTGGCCGCCGCGCAGCATCGACTTGAAGTCGCTGTACGGCAGGTTGTTCAGCGGGCTCGGCGCCAGCCAGTCCTGCACCGCAACGACCAGCAGGAACGCGAGCAGGAAGTACCAGAGCGAGAACTGCTGTTTCTTCTCCATCGCAGCGACCGCGCCAGTGTCGGGTGTCGAATCTCCGTCCCGGATCTTGGGGCCGGACGCGGGATTTGCAAGGGATGGAGCAGAACTGCTCGGAGGCAATATCCCGCTCGTCTACACCGCGATTGCCGGCCCGCGGCTGACGAGGCGCTGAACGACCGCTGAAGGACCCTTGCGGTCGTCGACAAGCTGCTGGCGACGGGGATCGAGGCGCGACCCGGCACCCCGGATGCGCTCGCCAAGGAGATGAAGCGCGACCTGCAGCGCTACCAGGAGTGAAGGCAGGGCGGACTGACGATCTGGCCGCAGAGCCAGCAACCTGGTTGCATCTACTCTACGGTCACAGACTTCGCCAGGTTCCTGGGCTTGTCCACGTCGGTGCCGCGCACCAGCGCGGCGTGATACGCGAGCAGCTGCAGCGGGATCGCGTGCAGGATCGGCGACAGCGGGCCGGCATGATCGACCAGGTGGATCAGGTGCACGCCGTCGCTGGGCTCGAGCCGCGTGTGCAGGTCGGCGAAAACGAACAGTTCGCCGCCGCGCGCGCGCACTTCCTGCAGGTTCGACTTCAGCTTCTCGAGCAGCGCGTCGTTCGGCGCGACCACCACGACCGGCATCTGCGAGTCCACCAGCGCGAGCGGCCCGTGCTTGAGCTCGCCGGCCGCGTACGCCTCGGCGTGGATGTACGAGATCTCCTTGAGCTTGAGCGCGCCTTCCATCGCGATCGGAAAGTGCACGCCGCGGCCCAGGAACAGCGCATGCTGCTTGGCCGCGAAACGCCGCGCCCATTCGGCCACCAGCGGCTCGACCTCGAGCACGCGGTTCATCGCCGCCGGCAGGTGCCGCAGCTGCGCGAGGTGCTCGCGTTCGCGCTCGGGCAGCAGCCGCCCGCGCAGCTTGGCCATCACCATCGTCAGCACGAACAGCGACGCCAGCTGCGTCGTGAACGCTTTCGTCGAAGCCACGCCGATCTCGGGACCGGCGCGGGTGAGGTAGCGCAGCTTCGATTGCCGGATCAGCGCCGACTCGGGCACGTTGCAGATCGTCAGCGTGTCGCGCAGACCGCGTGCCTTCGCGTGCTGCAGCGCGGCCAGCGTGTCGGCGGTCTCGCCGGACTGCGAGATCGTGATCACCAGCGTGTCGCGCAATGCGACCGACTCGCGGTAGCGGTATTCGCTGGCGATCTCGACCGTCGTCGGGATCCCCGCGATGCTCTCCATCCAGTACCGCGCGACGCAGCCGGCGTGATAGCTGGTGCCGCAGGCGATCACGAGAATCTGCTTGGTGCGCTCGAAGATCTCTTGCGCTTCGACCCCGAACAGCCCCGGCGACAGCGCGTTCGCGTTCGCTGCCATCTCGAGCGTATTGGCGATCGCGCCGGGCTGCTCGAAGATCTCCTTCTGCATGTAGTGCGTGTAGCGGCCCAGCTCGATCGCATCCGACGACAGCTGGCTCTCGACGATCGGCCGCGACACGTCCTTGCCGTCCTGGTCGACGATCCGGTAGCCGTCGCGCCGGATCTGGACGACGTCGCCTTCCTCGAGATATGCGACGTAGCGGGTGACCTGCAGCAGCGCCGACGTGTCCGACGCAATGAAGTTCTCGCCCCGGCCGGTGCCGTTGCAGCCGACTCCGAGCAGCAGCGGCGAGCCGCGCCGCGAGCCGACGACGGTGTCGGGCTCGGCCAGGCTGACCACCGCGATCGCGTACGCGCCTTCGAGCGCATTCGTCGCAAGCCGCACCGCCTCGAGCAGCGAGGCGCCGCTGCAAACGTGCGAGTGCACCAGATGCGCGATGACCTCGGTGTCGGTTTCGGAGCTGAACTGGTAGCCCTGCGACTGCAGTTGCCGTCGCAGCGCCTCGTGGTTCTCGATGATGCCGTTGTGCACGACCGAGATTTCGTGGCCGCGTCCGGTCGACGCATGCGGATGCGCATTGTGTTCGGTGACGCCGCCGTGCGTGGCCCAGCGGGTGTGCGCGATGCCGGTCGGGGCGTCGGCGTGCGCATCGCGAGTGCGGACCTCGAGGTCGGCGACGCGGCCGACCGCGCGCACGCGCGACATCGTGCCGTTGACGATCGCAATGCCGGCCGAGTCGTAGCCGCGATACTCGAGGCGCTTCAGCCCCTCGATCAGGACAGGAACGATGTTGCGTTGCGCGACCGCGCCGACGATGCCGCACATGCGGTGTTCTCCAGTGAGTGCTGCTAAGGTGAAGCCAGGTAGCGCATCGCAGCTGCTACGGCTTGTTCTTTACCGGGCGCTTCCAGCCGGGGATCGCGACTTGCCGAGCCCGCGAGATCGTCAGCTGCCCGGGCGGCGCATCGCGCGTCAGCGTCGTTCCCGCGCCGAGCGTCGCGCCGCGGCCGACCCGCACCGGCGCCACCAGCTGCGTGTCGCTGCCGATGAACGCGTCGTCCTCGATGACCGTTCGGTGTTTGTTCGCGCCGTCGTAATTGCACGTGATCGTTCCGGCTCCGATGTTGACCCGTTCGCCGACCTCGGCGTCGCCGACGTACGCCAGATGGTTCGCCTTCGAGCCGGTTCCGATCTGCGCGTTCTTCATTTCGACGAAATTGCCCACGTGTGCGTCGTCGCCCAGCACCGTGCCGGGCCGCAGGCGGGCGAACGGACCCACGCTGCATTTTGCGCCGATCGTGGCCTGGGCGATGTGACAGAGTGGCAGGATTTCGGTGCCGGCGGCGATCGTGGTGTCGCGGATCACGCAGTTCGCGCCGATCCGCACGCCGTCGCCCAGCACCACGTCCCCCTCGAACACGCAGTTGACGTCGATCGACACGTCGCGGCCGCAGGAGAGCGAGCCGCGCACGTCCAGTCGCGCCGGGTCGGCCAGCGTGACCCCGGCCTCCATCAGCGCATTGGCCAGGTTGCGCTGATGGATCCGCTCCAGTTCGGCAAGCTGCATCTTGCTGTTCACGCCCAGCGTTTCCCATACCGCGGCCGGCTGCACACCCACGACCGGCACGCCGTCGGCGACCGCGGCGGCCACGATGTCGGTGAGATAGTACTCGCGCTGCGCATTGTCGTTGCGAAGCCCGGCCAGCCAGCGGCGCAATTCGGCGGTCGGCGCGACCAGGATGCCGGTATTGACCTCGTCGATCGCCCGCTCGGCGGCCGACGCGTCCTTGTGTTCGACGATCCGGACGATCCGGCTGCCGTCCCGGAGGATCCGCCCGTAGCCGGCCGGATCGGCCAGGCGCACGGTCAGCAGCGCGACCCGCTCGGCGCCGGCCGCCTCGGCGAGCCGCTGCAACGTGTCGGCCGAGATCAGCGGCACGTCGCCGTACAGCACCATCGTCGGGCAGCTGTCGTCCAGCTGCGCCGCGGCCTGCGCGACCGCATGGCCCGTTCCCAGCCGAGGTTCCTGCAGGACCCAGCACACGTCGGTCGCCGCGAGCGCCTGTTGTACCTGCATGCCGCCATGCCCAAAGACGACAAACAGCCGCTTTGGGGGTAAACTGCGCGCCGCATCAAGCACATGCGCAAGCAGCGGCTTGCCGGCGATCGGGTGCAGCACCTTGGGAAGGTCCGATCTCATCCGCGTGCCGGCCCCGGCAGCGAGCACGACGACGTTCATTTATTCCTTGTTTTTCAGGCAGTTACAGTGGTATTCCGAAATTTCCTCGGCGATCTTAGCACGCGCGTTCGTGGGCTCTCGGTGACGGTGGTCGCAGGTTGCCTGCTGGCAACGGCATGCAGTTACATTCGGCTGGGTTACGAGACGATGCCGACGCTCGCGTTGTGGCATCTGGACAGTCACCTGTCGCTCGACAGTGCCCAAAAGGATCTGGCCTCGCACCGGATCGACAAGCTGGTCGCCTGGCATCGTCACGCCGAGGTGCCGACCTACGCGGAACTGCTGCGCGGCGTTCGCCAGCAGATCGGCCACGGCCCCGTCACTGAAGAGGACGTCCAGCGCTGGCGCGACGAGGTGACCGGGCGCTGGCAGCCGATCGCCGAGCAG
>DATLGW010000818.1:0-4197 GCA_035540315.1 Burkholderiaceae bacterium
CAGCATGCCGACCCGTGCGGACAGCCGCGCCTCCAGTCCGAGCCCGAACGACGCGAGCAACTGCGCATAACGCTCGCGGCGCACTCGCGTCAGCGCGGGACCCAGCCCCCGGCCGGCGCTTCGCATCTGCGCGAGCGCCAGGTTCTCCTCGACCGTCAGCGTCGGCAAGGTCCCCAGCATCGGGTCCTGCAGCACGCGCGCGATCAGCGACGCTCGGCGGTGCACCGGCCAGCGCGTCACGTCGTTGCCGCCGATCTCGATCCGACCCTCGTCGGCGTCGACGACCCCGGCGATCGCGTTGAGCAGCGTCGACTTGCCGGCTCCGTTGGAGCCGATGACGACGGCGAAGCTGCCGGACCCGAGCTCCAGCGTGATGCCGTCGAGCGCCGCGCGCTCGTCAGGCGTGCCGCGGTGGAAGCGCTTGCGCACGCCGTCGAGCCGCAGCATTGCGGCGCCCGCCGCGATCGTGCTCATGCGATCGGCGCAGCGCCCGGCCCAGGTCCGAACACCCGCCTAATCGATCACCGCGCTGCTCAGGCTGGCAGGCACGTCGATCTTCCACAACGCAGCCTGCTTGCGGCTGATCACCAGCGAATAGTCGGCGGGCGCCGGCCGGTGCGGCGGGATCGCCGACGGCTTTTCGCCGCGCAGGATCCGCGCGGCGATCTTGCCGGCGTTCGCGCCCATCTTCTCGTACGACAGCGCGTGCGCGGCAAGGAACGTGTGGTTGCGCACCGGCGTGTCGAGCGTGTTGATCGCCGGCACGCCCAGCCGCTGCGCGCTGGCGGCGATCACCGGCAGGCTCGTCTGCAGCACGTTCGACTGGATGATGAACAGCGCGTCGACGCGGCCGTGCAGCGACTGCAGCCGCTGCGGTATGTCGGCGGCGCTGTCGATGCCGACTTCGACGACGTCGAGCCCGAGCTTCGGCGCGACCTCGCGCATCTGCGCGATGTTCGTCTTGTCGTTGTCCTCGCCCGGGTTGTACGGCACGCCGATTCGCTTGGCGTTCGGCAGCAGCGTCCTCAGGAACGCCAGCGACGCGTTGAAGTCCGGGTACAGCGTCGCGCCGGTGTGGGTTTCGGACCCGGCATTCCACGACGGCACGATCTGCGCGACCACCGGATCGACGACCGACATGAACACGATCGGGATCGACTTATCGGTGACGACGCGGATCGACGACTGCGCGACCGGCGTGGTCACCGCGACGATCATCGCCGGCTTCTTCGCCTGGGCGTTCGTCAGCAGCTGCGGGATCAGCGTGCGGTCGAAGTTGATGTGCTGATCGTCGAAAGCGACGTCCTTGCCTTCGACGAAACCCTGTCGCACGACCTCGGCCTTGAAGCCGTTGACTGCGGACCGCAGCGCCGGATGCTCGCCGAAATTCGCGATCGCGATCAGCTTCGGCTGCGCCTGCGCGATCGTCGCTGCCGCCAGCAGCAGACCCGCGACGATTGTCTTCGCGTGAACGATCATCTTCTCCCCCTCCTGGCTGTCCGGCTGCGAACGCCGGCGATTTGCCGGCGTCACCTGCGCCGGCTGTGAAGTTTAGTGGATCAGCTGCGGTGCCGCGCCCGCATCCGCGCATGCAGCCTCTCGACGGCCTGGCTCGCGGTGCGCTCGAACACGAACGGCAACACCGCATGCACCAGGCACGCGGCGCCCGCCGCCACCAGCGCCAGCCCGAACCCCGCCGCATTGCGCAGATGCTGCAGATAAGTCTCGCCGACGGCGCGGGGATGTTCGGTGAAAAGCGCTCTGGCGTTCATGGCTGTGGTCTCCGGCAACGACGGTGAACGATTCTAGTGAGTCGTAGCGGAAAATGGTTTCCATTCCTTTCGAACTTTTAGCACAACATGGAATAATCATTCCGTTATCTTCGCGGGAGTATGGAATGGATTCATCACCGGGTCTGGATGCCGTCGATCTGCGGATCCTCGACGCGCTGCAGACCGACGCGACGCTGTCGACGCAGGACGTTGCCGAGCGGCTCGGTCTGGCGCCGACGTCGTGCTGGCGGCGCATCCGCGCGCTCGAGTCGCGGCGCGTGATCCGCCGGCGCGTCGCGCTGCTCGATCCGGAAGCGGTCGGCCTGGGCGTGATCGCGTTCGTGTTCGTGCGGACGAACCGGCATGAAGCGGCGTGGCTGCGCCGCTTCGCCGATGCGATCCAGGCGATGCCCGAGATCGTCGAAACGCACCGGCTGAGCGGCGAGCGCGACTATCTGCTGAAGGTCCTGGTGCCGGACATCAAGCGCTTCGACGCGTTCTACCAGCGCCTGATCGCCGCCGTGCCGCTGTACGACGTCAGCACCAGCTTCTCGCTGGAGCGGATCAAGGAAACGAGCGCGCTGCCGCTCGGCTACGCGGGCGGCTGACGTCCGCGTCGCAGTCGTCCCACAGCCGCGAGTGCCGCGGCACGCCCGCGAGCAGGAAGCTCATCTGGTCGGCGAGAATACGGCGGTTCGCGAGAATGAACGCCTCGTGCCGGTTCGGCGCATACGGCACGTAGACCAGCGGCATTCGCGCATCCTCGGGGGTTCGGTTGCCCTTGCGCTGGTTGCACTCGCGGCACGCGGACACCAGGTTCTGCCATACGGTGCGGCCCCCGCGCGAGCGCGGCGTCACGTGCTCCATCTCCAGCGCGCTCGCCGGAAACCGCCCGCCGCAATAGCCGCAGATGTTGCGGTCGCGAGCGAACAGCATCGCGCGCGACAGGCTGACGCCGTCGCCGGTCGCGCGGTAGCGCAATCGCGGGCCATCGACCGCGATGATCGCTGCGATCTCGATCGTCGAACGCCGCCCGTGCACGCGGTTGATTCCGCCGCGCAACACGACCCGGTCGCTGCCGAGTTCCCAGCGGACCTTGCCGTTCGCGTAATAACCGGCCGCCGACTCGTAGTCGATCCAGCGCATCGGCGTGCCGGCGATGTCGAGGGCCAGGATGTCGTGCATCGGAGCGAGGCAGCGCGCACAGCGGTTGCGAAGCCTCGATGATACTCGGGAGTCGTGGCGCAGCGCAGCAGACCGAGGTCGGCGCGCGGACTCGCCGCCGGCGGCCGGGATACGCTCCACGACCGGCAGGGTCGGGTCAGCGGTCGGTCGACTGCCCCGCCGGGGCGCTGCGCTCGAGCCGCTCGACCGCGGCTTCGAGCTCGCCGACCGACTGCGCGAACGCCGCTAGATCCGCGCGCGAGACCAGTTGCCGATCCTCGTCGACCAGGTAATGCCGCAGCCCCGACTCGACGCGATCGCGCAGCTCGCCGGCGCCGCGGCCCGCGGCACGCAACGCCTGCGCCAGACGGTGCGCGAGCACGTCGCCGACCACCCGGCTCAGGTCTTCCTCGAGGTCCCAGCGCAGGTGCTGCGCGACCTCGCCCAGCGCGCCGGCTGCCAGCACGTCGCCGTCGACCCGCAGGTGCGGTCCGAGCCCGCGCGCGCCGCCGCGAAGCGCGCCGAACAGCGCGTCGATCGATGGCTTCATGCTCATCGTGACCGCCGGCTCGCTCGGCGCAGCGACCACCAGCGTGCCGTCGGGCGCGATCGACGCATCGGTCGACAGCTCGCCGAGCGGCGACTCGACGACCAGCCGGATCGTGCGGCCGGCATGCGCGCGCAGCCGATCGCGCGCCCACTGCTGCTGGCGCAGCACGTGGTTGAGCGCGCTGAACGCGACCTGCGCGATCGGCAGCGGAACGGCAGCCACCGCGGCGCTTGCTCGCGGGGTCGAGACGTCAGGCGGACGCGCCGCCGCCGGCCGATTCGAGCTGCTGAATGCCGGCCAGCACCCAGCCGCCGCCGCCGTGCGCGGGGCGAGTGAAGTTCCACGCCTCGTCGAACGGCTGCGCGGTCGCTCCGGCTGCCTCGCGGATCAACCCGGTGAAGCGCACGCTCGCCAGATGCTCGTGCTCGGACGAGTGCACGCCCAACAGTTCGGCATCGAGCGCGACGACCTCGGTCACGTTCGCCGCGCCGCGGCGCTCGTCGATCTGCATCTTCAGCTCGGCGAACATCTGCGGCGACGTGAACTCGCGCAGGTCATTCAGGTCGGCTGCGTCGAACGCGGCCTGCAGCCGGATGAAATAAACCTTCGCGTTGCGCAGGAATCCTTCGACGTCGAATCCGGCGGGCACTTGCGACTGCAGGCCGCGTTCGACGCAGCCGACCTGAATGACCTGCGCGAGTTCACGTCGCC
>DATLGW010000819.1:0-4150 GCA_035540315.1 Burkholderiaceae bacterium
GATCAGCAGGCCGCCGCTGCGCTCGAGCGTTGCGCGCATGATCGTCTCGCGCTGTTGCGCCAGCGCGTCGGCACCGGCGCCCAGCCGCTCGATGACGCTCCCGTCGTTGTCGACGATCAGTGCCGCGGCGGCCGGTCCGATCACCCGCTGCAGCGAGCGGTTCAGCGCAATGCCGCGCGGCTCGCTGCGGCTCGGATCGATCCGCTCGAGCGCGAGCCGCACCGCGTCGGCGGCGACCCATCGCGCATGCTGGTTCAGCGCATCGATGCTGCGCTGCGCGGTCAGACCGATCGCCAGCAGCAGCGGCAGCAATGCGACGCCGCAGATCGCCAGCAGGCGCAGCGCCAGCGGCAGCCGCAGCGGTCGCTGCGCGGCCGGGACCGGCACCGCATCGGCAACCGCGCTGGCGCGCCAGCTTCGCAGCAGCAGCCAGCTCGCCGCCGCGGCCGACGCCGCGGCAATCCCGCGGTCGAACCACGTCGGCCACAGCGACTGCGCGGCCGACGCGAGCGTCTGCCCGCCGATCCACGACTGCAGCGCCAGCGTCAGCGCGGCGACGGCGGCGGTCGCACCGGCGCCCCACAGCAGCGCGCGGGCGGAGACCGGATCGAACGGGGAGGATCTGGAGGCTACCGACATCGGGGGTTTCCGGCGGCAAACATACCTCAAAACCCGTCGGGCGCGCCGTCCGTCGTCGGATCCTCGCGCCGCAGGCAACGCTCGGCTAGATTGACCGCCGGCGAGCGAACCGCCGGGGCTGCGCTCGCCGATCGGACCCCCGTTCGGCGACCCCGCCTGGACCGAACCCAGCGAGTGACGATGCCGAGCCTGCCGCACCGACGATGACGATCTCCACCGCGATTCCGGGCAGCATCGCATCCCCGGCCGATGCGGCGCGGGCGGCGATCCGCTATCTGGCCGAGCATCGGATCCTGCCGACGCCGGCGAACTATCGCAGCGCCTGGGAGCGGGTCGGGGGTCCGTGGCTGTCGCCCGAAGCCGAGCAGGTCGCGCAGGCGGCCGTGCAGGCGCTGTTGCGTAGCGGCGACACGCAAACGCCCGAGCATGCGGCGCTGGCGCAGGCGGTGCTCGACCAGCGCTGGTCCGATGCGCTCGCGATGCTGGGTCGGGTGGCGCGGCCGGCGCAGGCGCCGGCTCCCGACGCGGATCCCGCGGTCCGGCGGCAGCTGGCCGAGCTGCGCAAGGTCAACGCGGAGCTGCGCGAGATCGTGGTGGCGCTTTGCGACACCTGCATTGCCGCCGGCGAGGGCAGCGGCTGGCTGGAAGGGCAGGTCGAGCTGGTGCGAAACGCGGTGCTGTCGGAGTCGGACCGGCGGTCGCTGTCGGCCGCGCGGTCGCTGCTGCAGCAGGCCGCGTCGGCGCAGCGCACGATCGCGCACGGCCGTCGCAGCGCGGTGTCGGCGCTGCGCGACCTGCTGCCGCACCTGTTCGAGCAGATGTCGGCGCTGGGCGAGCGCTCGACCGGCTTCACCCAGCAGCTGCACGACCACACCCGCGCGATCGCCGAAGCCGATTCGATCGAGACGATCACGCAGCAGGTGCGCCGCCTGCTGGACGATGCGCGCACGATGCACGAGACGGTCGATCGCACGCGGCTCGACATCGAGAGCGGCCGCGAGCGCGCACAGGCGCTCGAGAACGAGGTCGCGCGGCTGGAGCAGCAGCTGGCCGATGCGAGCCAGCGGCTGCTGACCGATCACCTGACCAGCGCCGCGAGCCGCGCGGGACTCGAGAAAGCGTTCGAGGAGGCGGTCGCCGCGATGCGGATCGATCGGGTGCCGCTCGCGGTCGCGCTGCTGGACATCGACGACTTCAAGAAAGTCAACGACGCGCTCGGGCACCAGGCCGGCGACGGCGCGCTGCGGCACCTGGCCCGGGTGCTGCAGAGCAAGGTCCGCGCGAGCGACACCGTGGCCCGCTACGGCGGCGAGGAGTTCGTGATCCTGATGCCGGGCCTGACGATCGGCGGCGCCCGCGACCTGCTGGTGCGCGTGCAGCGCGACCTGACGACCGAGGTCTATCTGCACGACGCGCGGCAGATCTTCATCACGTTCTCGGCCGGCGCGACCCAGGTGCGCGACGGCGACACGCTGCAGACCGTGCTCGCGCGCGCCGACGAGGCGATGTACCAGGCCAAGCACTCGGGCAAGAACTGCGTCGCGACGGCTTGAGCGGGCCTGCGGCGGCGCGGGTGGCCGCGGTCAGTCGATCAGGCCGTTTCGCAGGCAGTATGCCGTGACGTCGGCGTTCGACTGCACGGCGAGCTTCTCGAGCACCCGCGCGCGATAAACCGATACGGTCTTCGGCGACAGGTTCAGCTCTGCCGCGATGTCGGACAGGCGCTGGCCCGAGGCCATCCGCATCATCGTCTGGAACTCCCGATCCGACAGGCGCTCGTGCGGCCGGTCGTCGGCATCGCCGGACAGCCGCTCGGCGAGCGCCTCGGCAATCGCGGGCGTGATGAACTTGCGCCCCGCATGCAGCGTGCGGATCGCCGCGATGATCTGCGCCGGATCGGCCGACTTGCTCAGGTAGCCCATTGCGCCCGCTTTCAGCGCGCGGATCGCGTACTGGTCCTCGGGATACATCGTCAGCACCAGCGTGCGCACCTTCGCGCTCTCCTCGGCCAGCGAATGCAGCACGTCGAGCCCGCTGCGCCCGGGCAGGTTGATGTCGAGCAGCAGCACGTCGAATTGGGTCGATCGCAGCAGCTGGCGCAGCTCGCCGTAATCCGCGGCCTCGCCGACGACCTCGATGTCGCCGGCCTCGGCGAGCGCATCGCGCAGCCCGCGGCGGATCAGCGCGTGATCGTCGACGATGACGGCCCGGATCACGACGCGGCTCCGGCATCGATCAGCGCGGCCGCCGACTCGGTCAGCGGGATCGTCAGCATCACCGCCGTGCGTCCGCTGCCGGCGGCGATCTCGATCCAGCCGTCGACCTGGCGCGCGCGCTCGCGCAGACCGCGCAGCCCGAACGATGCGGGCTTGTTCAGGTCGGCCGGCGCGATTCCGCGGCCGTTGTCGGAGACCTCGAGCGACAGCACGTCGTCGCGCAGCATCAGATCCAGGCGCGCTTCGGTCGCCTGCGCGTGCTTCATCACGTTCGTCAGCGTTTCCTGCGCGACCCGATAGACGGTGATCGCGACCGATTCGGGCACGTCGATTCGATCGCGGTTGCTGTTGAAGATCGTCGCGACGCCGCTGCGCTCGCGGAACTGCGCCGCCAGGAAGTCCAGCGCGGCGACGATGCCCGCATCGAGTGCCGGCGGCCTGAGGTTGCGCATCACGCGCTGCGCCGCGAGCACCGCCTGGTTCAGCGTTTCCATCGCCTGGCGCACGCGCGGCAGCGACTGCGGGTCGCCGTGGCGTTCGAGCCAGGACAGATCGAAGCGCAGCGCGGTCAGCATGCCGCCGATGTCGTCGTGGATCTCGCGCGCGATCGCCGAGCGCTCGGCCTCGACGACCTGCTGCAGATGCCGGGTCAGCGCGCGCAGCTGCTGCTCGGACTCGGCGAGCGCGCGCTGGTACGCCTGCTGCTCGGTCCGTGCGCGCGCGGCCGCGATCGCGTTGCGCAGCGCCGGTCCGAGCCGCGCCAGCCGGCCCTTGATCAGGAAGTCGTCGGCGCCGGCGCGCATTGCCGCGACCGCCGCATCCTCGCCGATCGTGCCCGACACGATCAGGAACGGCAGGTTGCTGCCGCTGTCGCGAACGATCGCGAGCGCCTGCTCGCTGGAGAAACGCGGCAGGTGGTGATCCGACACGACGGCGTCCCAGCCGCCGGCGGCGAGCGCTGCGCGCAGGCCTTGCTCGTCCTCGACCCGGAAAGCGTGCGGCGCGAAGCCGTCGCGGACCAGTTGGTGCAGCAGCAGTTCGTAGTCGAGCGGATTGTCCTCGACGACCAGCAGCCGCACCGGACAGTCGCGCGGCATCGCAACCGGGTCTTGCGCAACGGCGTCGGGGCGCATGGCGCAGCGATGGTAGCACGCAGCCCCGGCGGCCTCGCGCGACTGGCGTTGCGCAAGTTGCAGCGGCGCCGCAGCGGCGCCGACGCCTGGTGCAGGCTTCAGCTGCCGAACAGCGTGAACAGCCGCACCAGCCCTTCGGCGACCGGACGCTCCATCCACGGC
>DATLGW010000820.1:0-2236 GCA_035540315.1 Burkholderiaceae bacterium
TCGTACCAATTGAGCATCCGCAACGGCTGGCGCTCGAGCGCAGCCTCGGCGTTCCTGCGCCCGGTGCTCGGCCGGCCGAACCTGACGCTGCTCACGCGCGCGGCGGTGCACCGCGTGCTGTTCGACGGCACGCGCGCGACCGGTGTCGAATGGTCGCGACGCGGTCAGGTGCAGCGCGTCCGCGCGGTGCGCGAAGTGATCCTGGCGGCCGGCGCGATCCAGTCGCCGCAGCTGCTGCAGCTGTCCGGCGTCGGCCCCGCAGCGCTGCTCGAGCGGTTCGGGATCCGCGTCGTCGCCGATTCGCCCGAGGTCGGCGAGAACCTGCAGGATCACTATCAGGCGCGCACGATCGTGCGGCTGCGAAAGCGGATGTCGCTGAACGACGACGTGCGCAATCCGCTGAAGCTGGCGGCGATGGGCTGGCAGTGGCTTTTCCGCCGCTCGGGACCGTTGACGGTCGGTGCCGGGCAGGTGGGCGGTGCCGCGTGCAGCGAATACGCGACAGCGGGGCGGCCGGATCTGCAGTTCAACGTGATGCCGTTGTCGGTCGACAAGCCCGGCGACCCGCTGCACCGCTACTCCGGTTTCACCGCGGCGGTGTGGCAGTGCCATCCGCTGTCGCGGGGGCGCGTGCAGCTGCGCTCGGCCGATCCGCTGCAGCCGCCGCGGATCGAGACCCACTACCTGTCGGCGCCCGAGGATCGCCGCGCGATCGTCGCCGGAATCCGGATGCTGCGTGCGATCTATGCGCAGCCGGCATTTCGCGATCTGTGGGAAGCGGAGGTGCTGCCGGGCAGCGACGCGGTGACCGATGCGCAACTGCTCGATTTCGCGCGGCACAAGGGCGGCACGGTATTCCACATGGTCGGCAGCTGCCGGATGGGATCGGACGCGGGCGCGGTCGTCGATCCGGCGCTGCGGGTCCGGGGCGTCGAGGGGCTGCGCGTGATCGACGCATCGGTGATGCCGAAGGTGACGTCGGCGAACACCAACGCGGCCACGCTGATGATCGCCGAGAAGGGCGCCGCGACGATGCTGAGCGGGTCGTCCCGCGCGCCCGAAACCCTGCGCCGTCGCGAGCCGCAGCCGAACCTGGTCGGCTGACGCCGGTGCAACCCTCACCGCAACGTCGTCGCTGTGCACCGGGCGACGTCGCGGCGTTAACATTGCGGGATGAGCCGAAACAAATCGACGCCGCGCAACCGGCGTGCGCACTCCGCAGCGGATCCGTTGACGAACGACGAGCTCGGTCGCCTGGACGAGTTGCTCGAAGCGACCAATCCGGATGACGCGATGGTCGTCGAGGAGGTCGACGGTTTCTTCGCGGCGCTGGCCTGCGCGCATCGGCCCGTCAGCGCAGACGAATATCTTCCGGTCGTCGTGGGTCGAGCGATCAACGGCACCGCGGTCGCTGCGGGCGGCGCGTCGATTGCCGCCGGAGCGGCCGCTTCGGGCGATCACGCGGCGGCCGTCGCCGACGAACTCGCGGGGCTGCTCGAGCGCCACCGGCGCTCGGTGCAGGCGCAGCTCGAGGAGGGCAGCGGGTTCGCCCCCGTGTTCAGCCATGACGAGCAGGGCAAGGCGCGCGGCAACGCTTGGGCGATCGGCTTCGTGCGGGGCATGGCGATGCGTGCCGACGCATGGGACTCGCTGCAGGACGACGAGGAGTTCGTCGACGCGCTCGACCCGGTGATGAGATTGGTCGCCGAGGTCGAGCCGCTCGAGGACGAACCGCCCGAGGAGATTGCCGACGACGAGCGCGACGCGGTGATCGGCGAGATGATCCAGGGCGTGATGGACATCTACGACATCGCGCGCACGAGCGGCGACCGGCACGCGAGCGGCTGATCGCGCCGCGGAAGATCCGCATCGAGCGGCTTGCGGGATCGACGTTGCGCCTGCGTGCGAACCTGCTACATTCTGCCGCGTGAATAGCGCTTCCGTTCGCGACGGCGGCCAGGCGGCTGCCGGCGTCGAGTCCGGCTACGCCTGGTTTCGACTGTCGATTTCGCTGCTGCTGTCGTCGATCGGCGCAAGCGGCATCTACGTGGTCGTGGTGGTGCTGCCGGCCGTGCAAGCCGAATTCGGCGCCGGCCGCTCCGATGCGTCGCTGCCGTACACGCTGACGATCGTCGGCTTCGGCCTCGGCGGGCTCGTGATCGGACGCCTGACCGACCGCGTCGGCGTGATGCTGCCGGCGATGGCGGCGACCGTGTTCCTCGGCATCGGATTCTTC
>DATLGW010000821.1:0-6596 GCA_035540315.1 Burkholderiaceae bacterium
GCCCCAGCGTCGTCGTGGAGAACAGGTCGAAGAGCAGCATCATCGGCAGTGCCACGCGCAGCGGCAGCACCTGGACCAGCAGCGGCATGCCGACGATCGAGGCGCCGAAGCCGGTCAGCCCGAGCATCGTGTAGGCGAACACCACCGCGACCGCGGCGGCCGCGATTGCAGCCAGCGGCAGGTCGCCGGTCGCCGCCCGCGCTGCGGCCAGCAGCGTTTCGATCGCGTCCATCGCTGGGCCGCCGGGCGCCGCGCGCCGCGACGGCGCCCCGCGGACCGCGGCGCTGCGGCCGCTAAGCGGACTCGTGGATCCGCGTCAGCACGAACTCGCGGTGTCCGAGCGCCTCGGCCGCAGTCCAGCGGCCGTTCACCGTCGCCAGCATGTTCTCGAGCAGCTTGTCGCCCGCCTGGTCGAGGTTCATCTCGCGCTGCAACAGACCCGAGACGTCGACGTCGATGTGCTCGCTCATCAGTCGTACGGTGCGCGGGTTCGCGCAGATCTTGATCACCGGCAGGATCGGGTTGCCGATCACGTTGCCCTGGCCGGTCGGGAAGAAGTGGACCGCATAGCCGGACGCCGCGCACAGCGTGACCATCTCGGCGGCGGCCGACGACGAGTCCATGAACCACAACCCCGGGTGCGTCGGCACCTCGGCCTTGTCGAGCACGCCGTCGACCGAGCACTTCTTGCCGATCTTCTGGATGTTGCCGAGCGCCTTTTCCTCGATCGTCGTCAACCCGCCGGCGATGTTGCCCTTGGTCGGCTGCGATTCCGACAGGTCGGTCGTGCGCCAGCGGTTGATCATGTCCTGATAGCGGTCGAACATGAACATGAACTTCTTGCGCACTGCGTCGTTCACGCAGCGTTCGGCGACCAGTTGCTCGCCGCCGGTGAGCTCGGACGTCTCGCCGAACACCAGCGTCGTGCCCAGCGGATGCAGCTTGTCGAATGCGTTGCCGACGGTGGGGTTCGCGCCGCACCCGGACGTGGTGTCGGACTCGCCGCACTTCGTCGACACCCACAGGTCCGCGATCGGGCAATCGACGCGGCGCAGCGCGGTCGCGTACTGGACGAATTCCTTCGCTGCCTTCGATGCGCGGCGGATCGTCTCATGGTCGCCGTGGCCTTCGATGCCGAAGCCGACGACCGGCTTGCCGGTCGCGGCGATGCCGTCGACGACGCGCTTGGTCCAGCCGTCCTCGATTCCGATCACGACCACCGCCGCGACGTTCGGGTTCGACCCGGTGCCGATCAGCGTGCGGAAATGCAGGTCCAGGTCCGGGCCGAACTGCAGCCGCCCGTACGGATGCGGGATCGCGATCGTGCCCTTGATCGCCGCAGCGACCGCCTCGCACGCGGCGTTGGACAGGTCGTCGAGCGGCAGGATGATCACGTGGTTGCGAACGCCGACGCGGCCGTTGTCTCGCCGATAGCCGCGGAACGTGGTGCTCTTGTCGATGATTGCCATGACGGTATTTCCTTTCTCAGCGGTCGCGGCCGGCTACCAGCGCTTGGTCTTGATGTTGTGGACGTGCGCGTGCTCGCCCGCCTTGATCGGCGCGACCACCTTGCCGATGTCGACGCCGTACTTGTAGACGGTGTCGCCGACCGACATGTCCTTCAGCGCGACCTTGTGCCCGATCGGGATGTCCTGGACCGCCTTGACGGTGATCGTCTTGTCCTCGTCCATGATCCACGCGTTCAGCGTGGTGCCCGCCTTGATGTCTTCGACCACGGCCACGGCGACCGTGTCTTTCGCGTCGTGCAACACGACATGGATCATCCGCCCCTCCATCGGTGTGACTGCCCGGAACCGGCGATGCTACCCGCTCGCTCCGGCGAAAGTCAACTAGATGATTCGAATCATTTGGACAAGAGCCGGCGGCGCATGGCAGAATCGCTTCGCCTCGCGCGCGTCATCCGGATGAACAAGCTCAGCGACATCGCCTACCTGTCCCGCGGGCCGATCTACAAGGAGGTCAAGCGGCGCATCACCGATGCGCTCGCCGCCGGCGAATGGAAGCCGGGCGAGGCGATCCCGGCCGAGCCGCGGCTCGCGCAGCGCTACGGCATCTCGATCGGGACGCTGCGCAAGGCGATCGACGAGCTGGTCGCCGAGAACGCGCTGGTGCGCCAGCAGGGGCGCGGCACTTTCGTGGCCAGCCACGGTCGCGAAGGGATGCGGTTCCTGTTCTTCAACATCGTGCGCCACGACGGCGTGCGCGAGTACCCGGACGTGCGCCTGCAGCGGTTCCGGCGCGAGCGCGCCGCCGACGAGGTCGCGCCGCGGCTGCTCGTCGCTCCGCGCGCGCCGGTGATCGCGTTCCGCAACACGCTGTGGCTGGGCGGCGCACCGATCGGAGTCGACGACATCACGGTGCCGGCGCAACTGTTCGAGGGCCTGACGCAGCGGCGGCTGCAGCAGCGCGACAACACGATCTACCACCTGTACGAGCACGGCTTCGGCGTGTCGGTCGTTCGCACCGCCGAGACGGTGCGCGCGCAGGCGGCCCCGCACGACGTCGCGGAGCTGCTGCGATTGCCGGCCGGCGCGCCGGTGCTGCAGGTGCGCCGGATCGCGTACACGCTGCACGAGCGGCCGGTCGAATACCGGGTGTCGTGGGTGAACACCGCCGAGCACGAGTATCAGCGCGAGCCGTAGCCGCGCGCGACCGATGCGGTACGGACCCGCCCGATGAAGGAGCGCCTGCGCCAGTGGTGGGAGCAGACTCGCGCGAGCCTGTGGTTCCTGCCGACGTTGATGATGGTTGCGGCCGCCGTGCTCGCGCTGTTCGGCGTGCCGCTGGAGCTGCGCGCCGATTGGGCAGCCGGCGAAGCGCAGGGCTGGCTGCACCGCGGCAGCGGCCGCTCGGCCTCCGATCTGATCAGCTCGCTGCTGACGTCGATGATCACCATGACGGCGGTCGTGATCTCGATCACGATGGTGGTGCTCACGCTGGCACAGACGCAGCTCGGTCCGCGGCTGATCCGCAACTTCCTCGGGGACCTGAAGACGCAGGCGATGCTGGGCGTGTTCATGGCGACGATCGTCCATCTGCTGCTGGTGCTGCCGCAGATCGACGACCAGATGACGGCCGAGCAGGTGCCGCACGTCTCGGTGACGCTGGGAATCGCCGGCACGCTGCTGTCGGTCGGCATGCTGCTGATCTTCACGCACCACCTGGCGCGATCGATGGTGACCGAAGTGATGATCGACCGTGTCGGACGCGAGCTCGATCACGCTGCGGAGCGCCTGCTGCCGAAGCGCCAGGACGCTGACGGCGAAGCCGAGGCCCGGGTCGACGGGCAGCCGGGAACGCTGACGCTGACGCTGGCGGGCTACGTGCAGGCGATCGACCGGCAGCAGCTCGCGGATACGGCCGAGCGTGCCGGCGCGAGCATCCGGCTCGACTTTCACGCGGGCCAGCATCTGCTGCCGGGGGCGACGCGGGTGCGCGTTTTCCCGGCGAGCGCCGCGACGCCGCAGCTGCAGCGCGCGGTCGAGGCGGCGGTGATCACCGGCACCGAGCGCACGCCGCCGCAGGACCTCGAGTTCGGGATCACGCAGCTGGTGCAGATCGCGATGCGCGCGCTGTCGCCCGGAATCAACGATCCGTTCACTGCGATGTCGGTGGTCGACCGGTTGGCGATCTCGCTGGCGGCGATCCTGCAGCGCGGCGCGGCGCCTGCACGCTACCGCGATCGCGGCGGCAACGTGCGGCTCGAGCTGCCGGCGATCGCGATCGACGAACTGACCGATGCGGCATTCAACCAGATCCGGCAGGCGTCGGCAGAGCATGCCGACGTGCTGATCCGGCTGCTCAGCGCGATCTGCGGATTGATGACGGTCGCGACCGACGGTTCGCAGCGGCGCGCGCTGTTGCGGCATGCCGACCTGATCCGGAACCAGGCGCAACGCAGCCTGCCCGAGGCCGCGGATCGGGAGGACGTCGAACGCCATCATGCACGGGTGCGGCGGTTATCATCGGAACCGGACTCGAGCGAAACCTGACCCGGAGGTGCGCATGACAGTCGAAGCGATTCCGCCCGGATACCACAGCGTGACGCCTTATCTGATCGTCGACGGCGCCGCGGCGGCGATCGACTACTACCGCGCCGCATTCGGCGCCGAGGAGCGGATGCGAATGCCGATGGGCGACAAGATCGGGCATGCGGAAGTTCGGATCGGCGACTCGGTCGTGATGCTGTCGGACGAGTGGCCGGAGATGGGCTACGTCGGACCGAAGCGGCAAGGCGGCAGCAGCGTGTCGCTGATGATCTATGTCCAGGACGTCGACGCGGTCTTCGAGCGGGCATTGCGCGCCGGCGGAACGTCGGAGCGCCCCGTGCAGAACCAGTTCTACGGCGATCGCAGCGGGACGCTGATCGATCCGTTCGGCCATCGATGGCACGTCGCGACGCACGTCGAGGACGTGTCGCCGCAGGAGCTGCAGCGGCGGATGCAGGACTGGGCGAAGTCGCAGGGTTCGAACTAACATAGCGGGGCAGCGCGGCGCGGCCGCGCGCGGGGGGACTCATGGAGGTGATATGGGTTTCCGTCTCGAGCTCCTGGGCCTCCTCGTGCTGCTGTCGTCGCCGCTGGCGACCCTGGCCGCGCCCGCTCCCGCCGACGCTTATCCGACGCGAGCAGTCACGCTGATCGTTCCCTATCCGCCCGGCGGATCGACCGACGCGATGGCGCGCGTGCTCGTTCCGCTGTTGAGCGAGCACCTCGGCCAGCCGGTCCGAATCGAGAACCGTGGCGGCGCGAGCGGCGCGGTCGGGTCGAGCCATGCCGCGCGCCAGCCGGCCGACGGCTACACGATCCTGCTCGGCACCGACGCGACCCATGCCGCGAACGTGCACTTGTCGCGCGACTATCCGTACCACCCGATCGACGACTTCACGCCGCTGACGCTGGCGGCGATCAACGTGCTGGTGCTGGTCGTGCATCCGTCGCTGCCGGTGAAGAACGTGACCGAGCTGATCGCGCATGCGCGCGCGAACGCTGCGCAGCCGCTGCGTTTCGCGAGCTCGGGCGCCGGGTCGCCGCACCACCTCGCCGGCGAGCTGCTCGCGCAGCGCGGCGGGATCCGGCTCGAGCACATGGCCTACAAGGGCGGCGGTCCCGCGGTCGCCGACGTGCTGAGCGGACAGATCCCGATGCTGTTCGCGAGCGCCGCTTCCGTGATGCCGCACCTGCAGGCCGGCACGCTGCGCGCGATCGCGGTCACCGATGCCCAGCGGTTCGCCGGGCTGCCGGACGTGCCCACGCTGTCCGAGACGCTGCCCGGGCTGGAGATGACGTCGTGGCTGGCGTTTTTCGGCCCGCCGAAGCTGCCGGACGCAATCATCCGGCGCCTGCACGCGGCGCTCGTCACCGCCCTGAGAGCGCCGGAGGTCCGGGCGAAGCTCGAGACGCAGGGACTGCGGGTCGTCGCCGGCTCGCCGCAGCAACTCGCCGAGGCCGTGCGGCGCGACTACACGCAGCGCCAGCAGCTGATCGACAAGCTCGGGCTGACGGTCCGCTGATTCAGCGGTTGCGCTGCTCTGCCGCTGCGGGCGCCGAACCGCCGCCCGGACGAGTGACGCCGATCTCCGGCGTGACGCCCACGGGCGGGGTCACGCTGACGGCTGGCGTCGATCCGACCGGCGGCGTGACCCCTACCGGCGGAGTCACGCCGACCGGCGGCGTCGATCCGACCGGCGGGGTGACGCCCACCGGCGGCGTATCGCCGACCGCCGGGGCAGTTCGCTGCGGCCGCGCGACCGGGGCCGCAGGCGCCGGTTCCGGCGCAATCCGTTCCAGGTCCCGCTGCACCTGGTCCCGCCGCGCTTCGACGCGCTGCTGCTGGCGTTGCTGCTGCACCGCCGCTTCACGCTGACGCTGCATCAGTTCGTGCTGCACTTCCTGCTGTCGCTGCTCGACCATCTGCTGTCGCCGGTCGAGATCGACCGGTGCGCCCGGGCCCGTGGCCGGATCCAGCGGCGCGATCGCGCTCGGAACCGGCGCGGGGTGCACCGGCGTCGATGCGGCGGGCGACGCCGCATGCGCCATGCCGGCAGCGAGTGCGATGCCGGCGGCGCCGGCCGTTCGTGCGATCCGTTTCATTGCAGTCTCCGTGGCAAGACGCCGCGGTTGCCGCGCGGCGCCGATTCGAGCCGATCGTGCGAACAGGCAATTGTCGTGCCGACGCCGGATCGAAACGCGCCGGTGACACAGTCGCGGCTGCCGGACATCGACGCGAAACCGGCGCCTCGTACAGTCGCTGGCATCCATCGATCGGGAGACGTGGTATGTACGCAGGACTTTCCGGGGCCGTCGGGCGATCACAGGCCGGCCGTTGCGGGGGCTCGTCGGTCGCCGGACTCGACGTCGTTCCGCTGGCAGACGGGCGCTGCGTGGAGATCCGCCCGGTGTCGCGCGCCGATGCGCAGCGCCTTCACGCATTCGTGCGCGCGTTGTCGCCGGCGACGCGGTATCGGCGCTTCCACGGCGCGATCCACGAGCTGACGCCGGCAATGGTCGATTTCCTGACCGATGTCGACCAGCGCGCGCATGTCGCGCTGATCGCGCTGGCGGGCAGCGCGCCGG
>DATLGW010000822.1:0-22979 GCA_035540315.1 Burkholderiaceae bacterium
GCCCTGCCGACACGGGATCGACGACCGCGGCGAACACGATCGGGACGGTCTTCGTCGCCGACAGCGCGGCGTGCACGGCGACCGCGCCCACCGCCACAATCACGTCCACATCGGCGGCCACCAGATCTGCGGCGAGCGCCGGCACGCGTTGCGGCTGTCCGCCAGCATATCGGGCCTCGAAGACGACGCCCCGGTCTTCGCGATACCCGGCGGCGGCCAACCCGCTTCGCAACGGGTCGTCTCGCGCGGCCGGCGCGCCGAGCCGCAAGATGCCGATTCTCATGCCGAGCTACTGCAGCCGGATCCCCGCTTCGGAGATCAGCTGGCCATAACGTCGGTACTCGTCCTCGATGAAGCGGGCGAATTCCTCCGGCTGCCGGACGTTCGTGTAACCGCCGATCTCGATGGTCTGTGCGCGGAGCTCAGGGTCCTCGAACGCTCGAGCGACCGCCGCACCGATCTTGCGCACGACCGCCGGCGGCGTGTTCGCCGGCGCGACGAACCCCAGCCAGCCCCCGATCGCGTCCATCCCGGCAACGCCCGCTTCGGCGAACGTCGGGATGTCCGGGTATCCAGTCAGCCGCTCGCTGCCAGCCACCGCCAGCGCCTTCAGTCGGCCGGTCCGGATGTGCGCGCGGGTCGAGTGCAGCCATTCGAACGCCATCTGGACTTCGCCGGCGATCAGGTCCGTCACCACACGACTGCTGCCCTCCTTGTATGGAACGTGCGCGATCTGCACGTCGTTCGCGCGGCTGAACTGCTCCAGCGCAAGATGGGGCGTCGTTGCTTCTCCCCACGTCGCGGCATTCAACCGGCCTGGGTGCTTGCGAGCGTACTGGAGCAACTGCCGCGCGTCCGTCACCGGCAACGTGCCATTGACGATCAGCAGGATCGGCGCGAAACCGATACCGGCGACCGGAACGAAATCCTTCAGCGGGTCGAACGGCTGCTTCCGAAGATGGGGGGTGATCGTCAGCGGCGCCCCGCCCGTCAGGCACAGCGTATGTCCGTCCGGCGCCGCGCGCGCGAGCGCCTCCAGCGCGATCTGCCCGCTGGCGCCGGGCCGGTTCTCGACGACCACCGGCTGCCCCCATTCGGCCGAAAGCTTTTGGGCGATCTGGCGTGCCCGCACATCGGGGGGCGAACCCGGCCCCGTCTGGACGATGATCCGGACCGGTTTGCTCGGGAAAACCGCGGCGGGATCGGTTTGCTGCGCCGCGGCGGCTGGCGAGAAGAGCGCAGCGGTCACCGCACCGGCGGCCATGGACAGCGCGATCAGACGGTTCATCGACGTTCTTCCCTGAATCCCAACGCTCGAACGGTACGCCGGCGGTGATCGGTGAGCCAGAGAACGAGTGCCGCGCGGCCGAGAGAACTATTTCTCTCGGCGCCGGTGCTACCAATGCCGCGGGGGCTTGCGCAAGATTGCGATTCCGGTGCGTTCGACGCGGATGTAGCCTCCGCGGGACAGATCACGCATCACCCGTCCGACCATCTCGCGCGTGGCCCCGACCCGGCGGCCGATCTCGGCATGCGTCAGCGGCTCGGTGACTTGCTGGCCGTCGCGTTCGGTCGCCAGCGTCAGCAGCATCTGGGTCACCCGGCCGTAGACGTCCTCCATCGAATACGAGCGCGTCACCGTGAGCAACCGCCGCAATCGCGCGGCGAGCCGCTTCATCAGCATCACGGCGAGCTGCGGGTGGCGCAGCAGCAGCCGCTCGAGATCGGCCATCGAGATCGCCGCGACGCGTAGATCCTCGAGCGTGATCGCCGACAGATGGGCCGGCTCGCCGCCGAGCGTCGCGTCGGGGAAATGGTCCCCGGGCTTGATCACGGTCAGGTCGAGCTGGCGGCCGTCCTCGTCGCGCCAGAACGCCTTGACCCGGCCCGCGAGGACGAAATTGAACACGTCCACCCGATCTCCCTCGGTGATCAGGATCGCGTCCTTCGGATAGCTTCGCACGGTGAAGAAGCTCGCGGCGGACTGCAGTTCGTCTCGCGAAAGCACCGCGAGCAGCGGAATGCGCTCGAGCTCGGAGACGCTGGGGTGGGCCATGGACGCGCGGGCAGAGCTTCCATTCTGCGCCGAAACCGGCGAAGACGCGCGAGGCGCGCGCCGCTACGGGAGCGCGATCGACACCTGGAACATCAGCGCCGACAGCGCCAGCAGGTTGACCTGTGCGGTGACGCCCTGCGCCACCCGCAGACCCAGCGCCGGAACGACCGCCGGCGAAAACCCGCGGCGGTTGAACGGCACCTTGTCGTCGTACGGATCGACGTAGCCGTACATCAGACCGGCGGACCACTTGAAATACAGCGCGTCAGCGGACGTCGGATCGTCGCGAGCCGTGCTGCCTCGCGCCGCATCAGACGTCGATGTTGCGCGCGACCAGCGCGTTCTTCTCGATGAATGCGCGCCGCGGCTCGACGTCGTCGCCCATCAGCGTCGAGAAGATCTGGTCGGCGGCGATCGCGTCCTCGATCTGCACCCGCAGCAGCCGCCGCACCGACGGATCCATCGTCGTTTCCCACAGCTGCCCGGCGTTCATCTCGCCCAGCCCCTTGTACCGCTGGCGGCTGGTGCCGCGCTCGGCCTCCGACAGCAGCCAGTGGATCGCATCGCGGAAGTCGACGATCGGGTGGCTGCGAACGTTCTCGCCGCCGCCGACCTTGTCGGTTCGACGCCGGATCTCGGCGCCCTCGCCGACCAGCCCGCCGACGGTCTTCGCGCATTCCGACAGCGTCTGATAATCGGCACTGACCAGGAAGTCGTTCTCGATCTCGCTGATCTTGATGTTGCCGTGATGCTTGCGCGCCAGGCGCAGCGACCACTCCTCGGCCTTGTCGTCGAACTGCGGCGAGACCTGCGGCACCATGTCCTGCAGCGTCGTCGGGAAGTAACGCGACATGTGCTTCTGCAGCCGCTCGGCGCTGTCGCGCGTGGCCTGCTCGCTCGAGAAATCGAGCTCGCAGCCGTCGAGCATCGCGCGCAGCGCCTCGGGATCCATGATCCGCGACAGCCGGTCGATCACCGCCTCGGCCAGCAGGTACTGCCGTGCAAGCTCGCCGAGCGCCTCGCCCTTGATCGGCTCGGCCCCGGCCGCGGGAACGAGCTCCGCGCCCTCGAGCGCCAGCCGCAGCACCCACTGGTTCAGCTCGTGCTCGTCCTTCAGGTAGCGTTCGTCCTTGCCGTGCTTGACCTTGAACAGCGGCGGCTGCGCGATGTAGATGTGGCCGTTCTCGACCAGCTGCGGCATCTGGCGGTAGAAGAACGTCAGCAGCAGCGTGCGAATGTGGCTGCCGTCGACGTCGGCGTCGGTGTTGTGGCAGCACAGGCCCCCGATCCCGGCGACGAAGTTCTCGTCGCCTTCGACCGAGAAGTCGTAGACCTGTCCGTTGCTCGCCTCCACCGGTTCGATGTCGACGATCGGCAAAGCGATCAGGTCGCCGTCGATCGTGCTGAACCGGCGGTTCGCCGGCCTCGTCGCGGGGCGCTGCAGCAGCGCGTCGATCGTTGCGGCGCCGGCATGGGCGCGCCAAATCGGCTCGAGACGGCGCAGGTCGTCTTTCGCGACAACGGTGATCGACCAGTGCACGTGACGCGTCACGCACGGTTGACCGCGCACTTCCCGGACGACTCCGTCGGGCTCGATCCGGGACAGCGTTGCCATCACCTCGAGCGAAGACAGCAAGTACATCAGCCCGCTTGCGACATCGTACGAAGCCGTCGCGAATGCAAGCTTGCCTGCCGAGACCGTTCCGTCGCCGAGCAGGAATCCGCGCAGGAAAGCCTGCCTCAGCGGCTCGGACACGTTGAACACCAGATCCGGAATCCGTTTCGAGCACGAGTCGACGCCGGCGAATCCAAATACCTGCTGCCACGCGAGCGCTGCAACACGGTTCAGGAGCTTGAGCTCGTCGATCCGGTTGCTCGTCGCCACCAGCTTGGGTCGGATGCCGAATACCGCCTCGATGTGACCGGCCATCTCGTCCGCGAAGCGGCGATTTCCGTCGCCAATCGACAGCCGGACGCCGTTACGCTCCGAGCTGGAACCTTCGGCGAGATAGAAACCGAGCAGCGTCATCAGCCGCTCGTCGACCTCGATATGGCGGCGCACGCCGTGCGCAGCGTAATGCTCGGGCGTCAGTTCCAGATCTTCCCGGCCCTCGAAGAAACGAAGATCCTCTGCATCGAGATCGGACAGCCGTACCTGATTGCGGAGCAGATTCCGGCCGGATGGCATCCCGGCCGCCCATCCGCCGCTCGCACGCCGAAGTTGCGCCATGGACTTGCCAATCGCGGCAGGAATCTCCACACGCTGGCTGACCAGCGACGGCTGCGCGGCTCGGTCGCGCAGCGCCTTGGCCTTGTGCCACGCGACGACCGCCGGCCCGCGCAACCACACCTGCGTCGACGCCTCCGGAACTGCCCACAGGCGCTCGAGCAGATCGATTCGGGCCGGGGCGTCGGCCGGCAGGCGGATCCGTGCCGGCGCAACGACGCGGTCGCCGAGCTTCAGCTCGTCGCCGCGCTTGAGCTTCACCGCGCCGTCCTCGTGCACGAAGACGCTGTGGCTCGACGTGACGCGAACGGTACGGCCGTACGCAGTCCGCACGCGATACAGGGTCTCGTCGAGCGGATGCCGGATCACCGCCTTGATCGGCTTGAACCGCACGTCGTGGCGATCGATGCCGAAGCACATCACTTCGCCCAAGTCCGCCCCCTTGAGCCTCGCAACCCCGTTCGCGTCCGCGCCGACGCCCCAGGTCGCGAGCGCCTGGTCGATGAACGCGCCGATGCGGACCATCCGCACGCCGCGCTCGCGATCGCGGACGAACACATGATCGTCGCCGTCGACGCTCATGATGATGATCCGGTGATACCGTAGCTTCTCGATGTTGAAGTCGTCCGACCCGCCGGTCGTGCCGATGCCGGTGCCGAGCGCCGTGATCAGCGTCGCGATCTGCTCGGACGACAGCAGCTTGTCGAAGCGCGCGCGCTCGACGTTGAGCACCTTGCCGCGCAGCGGCAGGATCGCCTGGTACTTGCGGTCGCGGCCCTGCTTGGCCGAGCCGCCGGCCGAATCGCCCTCGACGATGAACAGCTCCGACTTCGACGCGTCCTTCTCCTGGCAATCGGCGAGCTTGCCCGGCAGGCCGATGCCGTCGAGAACGCCCTTGCGGCGGGTCATCTCGCGCGCCTTTCGCGCGGCCTCGCGCGCGCGGGCGGCCTCGACGACCTTCGAGCAGATCACCTTCGCATCATTCGGCTTCTCGAGCAGGTACTCCTCGAGCGCCTTCGCGACCACGTCCTCGACGACGCCGCGCACCTCGCTCGACACCAGCTTGTCCTTGGTCTGCGACGAGAACTTCGGCTCGGGTACCTTGACCGACAGCACGCAGGTCAGCCCCTCGCGCAGGTCGTCTCCGGTCGTCTCGACCTTCGCCTTCTTCGCGAACTCGTGCTCTTCGATGTATTTGTTGATCACCCGCGTCATCGCCGCGCGCAACCCGGTCAGGTGGGTGCCGCCGTCGCGCTGCGGGATGTTGTTCGTGAAGCAAAGCACCTGCTCGGCGAAGCCGTCGTTCCACTGCATCGCGACCTCGACGCCGATCCGCTCCTTCTCGACGTCGACGTGGAACGGGCTCGGGTGGATCACGGTCTTCGTGCGGTTGATGTACTCGACGAAGCCGCGCACGCCGCCGGCGAACGCGAAGTCCTCCTCCTTGCCCTGGCGCTGATCGACCAGTTTGATCTTCACGCCGTTGTTCAGGAACGAGAGCTCGCGCAGCCGCTTGCTGAGGATGTCGTAGTGGAACGAGATGTCGCTGAAGATCTCGGTATCGGGCAGGAAGTGGACCTCGGTACCCCGCTTGTCGGTCGCGCCGGTCACCGGCATCGGCGACACCTCGACTCCGTCGATGACCTCGACCACGCGGTTCTTCGGCACGCCGCGCTCGAACTCCATGAAATGGGTCTTGCCGTCGCGCTTGACAGTCAGCCGCAGCCACCTCGACAGCCCGTTGACGCACGACACGCCGACGCCGTGCAGGCCGCCCGACACCTTGTAGCTGTTGTTGTTGAACTTGCCGCCGGCGTGCAGCTCGGTCAGCGCGATCTCGGCCGCAGAGCGCTTGGGCTCGTGCTTGTCGTCCATCTTGATGCCGGTCGGGATCCCGCGACCGTTGTCGACGACCGACACCGAGTTGTCGGTGTGGATCGTGACGATGATCTCGTCGCAGTAGCCGGCGAGCGCCTCGTCGATCGAATTGTCGACGACCTCGAACACCAGGTGATGCAGCCCGGTCCCGTCGCTGGTATCTCCGATGTACATGCCCGGCCGCTTGCGAACGGCCTCCAGTCCCTCGAGGATCTGGATGTCGGAGGAGTCGTAGCCGTTTTCAGGCGGCAGAGGCTTCGGAAGTGCATTCATCGGTTCGTACTGCTTCGCTTTCTTGGTTTCGGTGCCGCTCGGGCGAGGAGGAGGATCGCCCGCGTCAGATCCTCATCGGCATCACGACGTAGCGGAACGTGTCGTCGCCGGGGACGCTGATCAACGCGCTCGAGTTCGAATCGCCGAACTCGAGCCGGATCTTCTCGGAGCGCAGGTTCGTCAGCACGTCGAGCAGATAGGCGACGTTGAAGCCGATGTCGAGCGCGTCGCCCGCGTAATCGACATCGAGCTCCTCGCTCGCCTCTTCCTGCTCTGCGTTCGTGGTCTGCACCTTCAGCGCATGTTCGGCGAGCGTCAGGCGCACGCCCTTGAATTTCTCCGAGGTCAGGATCGACGCGCGCGCGAGCGCGCCGCCGAGCACCTCGCGATCGAGGACGATCGACTTCGTGTAGCCGGTCGGAATCACCCGCTGGTAATCCGGGAACTTCCCCTCGACCAGCTTCGACAGCAGCTCGACCTCGCCGAATGCGAACCGGACCTGGTTCGTCGCGACCCGGATCTCGACCGGGTCGTCGGAGTCGGATAGCAGCCGCTGCAGCTCGGTCACGGTCTTGCGTGGGACGATCACCTCGTGGCGCGTCGTCGTCTGCCCCTCGTTCGGGCACGCGCTGTACGCGAGCCGATGACCGTCGGTCGCCACGGCCCGCACCTGGGACCCGTCGACGACCAGCAGCAGGCCGTTCAGGTAGTAGCGGATGTCCTGCTGCGCCATCGCGAAGTGCACCATGTGGAACAGGTGCTTCAGTTGCCGCTGCGGCAGCGTCAGCGTCGCGGTGGTCTCGGCATTGACCGCAAACGTCGGGAACTCCTCGGGCCCGAGCGTCTGCAGCGCAAAGCGGCTCTTGCCGCTGGCGATCGTCAGCCGCTTGCCCGACAGCGTGATCGACACTTCGCCCGAATCGGGCAGCGCGCGCAGGATGTCGATCAGCTTGCGCGCCGACACGGTCGTGGCCGCGTCCTCGCCGCCAGCCGCCAGCGACGCCGAGGTCTGGATCTGGATCTCGATGTCGGTCGCGAGGAACGACACCTGATCGCCTTGCTTGCGCAGCAGCACGTTCGCCAGGATCGGCAGCGTGTGGCGACGCTCGACGATCCCCGCAACGGTCTGCAGCGGTTTCAGGATCGCATCGCGCGTGCCCCGGATCATCTGCATTTCTTAGACCTCAAAGCTGTTGTTCGTTGGATGTAGGCCGATTGTCGGTGTGGACAACTGCCGCTGCTGCTGCTGCAGAGCCGGATTCCCGGCCGCGAAAGCCTGTGGGGAATCGACGCGACCGGTGTACGCGCCGGTGGACGGATTTCGCGGCCGTGACGCAAGCGCCCGCTTGTTGTCATCCAGTCCCGTGAAGTGTCCACCGGGTTCGGCGACGCAAATACGCGCTCGGCGCGAGTTGTCCACATGCACCGGCTGCGGCCGAAGAGCCCGGCGCGCATCAAAGGTATTCACGCAGCGTTTGCTCGAGCACGTGGATCGAGTGATTCAGCTCAGGGCGGTGCTGGCGCAGCTCGGTGATCTTGCGCACCGCATGCAGCACCGTCGTATGGTCGCGCCCGCCGAACAGCTCGCCGATCTCCGGCAGGCTCTTCTGCGTGAGCTCCTTGGCCAGGTACATCGCGACCTGGCGCGGCAGCGCGATGTTCGCCGGCCGCCGCTTGCTGTACATGTCGCCGACCTTGATCTTGTAGTAGTCGGCGACGGTCTTCTGGATGAATTCGACCGAGATCTGCCCGCGGTTAAACGTCAGCAGATCCTTCAGCGCCTCCTTGACCAGCTCGAGCGTGATCGGCTGGTTGCGGAATTCCGCGTACGCGAAGATGCGGCGCAGCGCGCCCTCGAGCTCGCGGACGTTCTGCCGGATGTGCTTGGCGACGAAATAGCAGACGTCCTCGTCGAGCTTCACGCCGGCGAGCTCGGCCTTGCGGTGCAGGATCGCCACGCGCATCTCGAGCTCGGGCGGCTCGATCGCGACGATCAGGCCGGAGTTGAAGCGCGAGATCAGCCGATCGTCGATGTCGGACATCTCCTTCGGATAGGTGTCGCAGGTGATCAGGATCTGCTTGCGCGTCGAGATCAGCGCCTCGAACACGTAGAAGAACTCCTCCTGCGAACGCTCCTTGCCCGACAGGAACTGGATGTCGTCGATCAGCAGCAGGTCCAGCGTCTGGTAATAACGCTTGAAATCGTCGACCGCCTGGCGCCGGATCGCCTGCACCATGTCCTGGAAAAACTGGTTCGCGGTGATGTAGCGCACGTTCGCATTCGGCGCACGGCGCACGATGCAGTTGCCCACCGCCTGGATCAGGTGCGTCTTGCCCAGGCCCACGCCGCCGTACAGGAACAGCGGGTTGTAGGCGCCGCCGGGTCGCTCGGCAACCTGCAGCGCTGCGGCGCGCGCCATGTCGTTGGCGCGCCCGGTCACGAACGTCTCGAACGTGAGCTCCGGGTTCAGCCGCGAGCGGTCGGTCAGCACCGTGGCCGGCGCGTTCAGCCCCGAGAACCCCGGCGCGGTTGCGGCACCGCTCGCCGCGGCCGCGGTCACTGCTGCGCCGATCGCGTGCGCGAGCCCGGTTCCGTTCAGCGCGGCCGGACCTGCAGGGCGCGGCTCGGCCGCTCGAACGTCGAAGCCGCGCCCGTCGAGGCGGACGGCGCCGGCGGCATCGGCCGAGTCGTCGTAGCCGTCTTCGGGCAAGCCCGAAATGATCTCGAACGCCAGCCGCACGGGTGGCTCGAATAGTTGATTTGCGACCTGGGTGATTCGGTCCGCATACTGGGTGCGCACCCAGTCCAGCTTGACGCGGTTCGGCGCGCCCAGCTTCAGCACGTGCTCGTTTTCGTCGTATCCCAGGTAGACCAGCGGCTTGATCCAGGTGCGAAACAGCTGCGCCGGCAGCTCGTTCTCCAGTTGCGAGGCGCAGGTCTGCCAGCGGTTGTCCATCACGTGCGCGTCGCCCCCCGGTGCAGCGAATTGATCTTTGAATAAGAACGACAATTTTACCTTATCCACAGCTCGAAAGCCACGCGGCCAGCGCCGTCTCTCGGGCCTCGGCGGGCGGGGACGTGGCGCCATTGTGAGCGCCTACTGCGGCAGCTTCTGACGGTGCCGGCATTCGAGTCGGCGCCGGCGCCGTGATCGGCGTCGGCTCGTTCCGGTCCCGCCGTGACGGCCGGCGGGCGCGGTGCGGCCCGGGCCGTTGCGCCGATTCGAGGAGGTGCTCGGGCGCGTCAGATTGACAAGCTGCGGTCGGCACGATGTAATAGTGGGCTTTTTCGAAGATAGCCCAACGCCATGAAACGTACGTATCAACCTTCGGTGGTCCGCCGCAAGCGCACGCACGGTTTCCTGGTGCGGATGAAGACTCGCGGCGGTCGCGCCGTGATCAACGCCCGGCGCGCGAAGGGACGAAAGCGCCTGGCCGTTTGACCGCGCGGGCGGCCCCGGGTGAGGGTCCGCGCGACCCGACCCCAGCACGCGCTGGCGGCGCCTCGCGCGCTGCTCGCACGAAGCCCGGAACGGGCCGCGCCTATCGCGTTTCGAGTCCGCACCTGGCGATGACCGGACGCGGCGCCGAATCGCCGGTCCTGATGATGGCGATCCCGAAGAAGCTGGTGCCGTCGGCACCGGTGCGAAACCTGGTGCGCCGGGTGATCCGCGAGTCCTATCGTCACTGCCCGCGCACGGAAGGCGCGGGTCTCGAACGACTGTCCGTTCTGGTGAAGCTCACGCAGGTTCCACAGAAGGCGCTCCCGCCGGGCGCCGAATCCGGCGACCCGAGACCGAAGCCCCGTGCCGGTGCGGCCGCGCGCGTGCGCCCGTTCGATCGGCGCCCGCCCGATCGCGCGCTCAAGCGGGCGCTGCGTGCGGAAGCCGACGCGCTGTTCGCGCAGCTCGCTGCGGCAGTGGCGCAGGGGGCGACTGCAGCGCGGGCAGTGAAAGCCGGCGCCGGCTCCTGCCGACCATGCTGAGCAAGCTCGCCATCGGCCTGATCATCGCGTACCGCTACGCGATCAGCCCGTTGCTCGGGCCCAGCTGCCGTTTCTATCCGAGCTGTTCCGAGTACGGAATCGAGGCGATCCAGCGCCACGGCTACTTGCGCGGCACATGGCTGACGGTGCGGCGGCTGTCACGTTGTCATCCGTGGGGGTCTTCGGGCCTCGATCCGGTGCCGGAAGCTTCCGGCCCGGCGGCTCCCGCGTCCCGCGACTCCGCATGCTCATGCCGCTGGCCGCAGCGGCTGCGAAGCGATCAGTAAGAGTTCCTGTCGATGCAAACGCAAACCCAACGCACGATCCTCTGGGTGATTTTCACGATGTCGCTGCTGTTCCTGTGGGACGCATGGCAGCGGCACACCGGGCAGCCGTCGCTGTTCGGCGGCGCGCCGCCGAAGACGCAGCCCGCCGACGCGCCGGGGGCAGCGCCCGGTCCGGTCGGCGGACCTGCCGGCGATGCGTCGGTGCCGACGCCGGCAGTCGTGCCGACGCCGGCCACGCCGGCAACCGCCGCAGCACCAGCGCCGGGAGCGCCGGCGACGTCGCAGCAGGCGATCGTGCTGCAGAACGACGTGTTGTCGCTGCAGATCGATCCGATCGGCGGCACGGTCAAGTACGCCGAGCTGCTGCAGCACCGCGACGCGAGCGGCCGCGGCAACCAGATGCTGCTGCAGGATCAGCCGGGGCAGATCTATCTGGCGCAGAGCGGCCTGATCGGACCCGGCGGCGCGAACTTCCCGACGCACCGCACGCCGTTCCAGGTGGTCGGGCAGCGCGACGTGTCGCCCGGCGTCAAGGAACTGCGACTGCAGGCCGAATCGGGCGGGCTGCGGGTCACGAAGGTCTACACGCTCGAACGCGGGTCGTACGTGATCGGCGTGCGGCACGAGCTGCAGAACCTGACCGGCGACACGCTGAGCCCCACGCTGTACACGCAGCTGACCCGCGATGCGAATCCGCCGCCGGGCGAATCGTATTTCTACAGCACCTATACCGGCCCCGTCGTCTACACCGACGAATCGAAGTTCACGAAAGTCGCTTTCAGCGACATCGAGAAAGGCAAGCAGCAGCATCCGAAAGCCGCCCGCGACGGCTGGGTCGGCATCATCCAGCACTACTTCGTCTCGGCCTGGGTGCCGCATCCTCCGGACGCGCCGCGCGAGTTCTACACGCGCCGCGTCGACACCAACCTGTATTCGGTCGGTTCGATGCAGCCGGCGGGCTCGCTCGCGCCGGGGGCGACTGCCACGGTGGAATCGAAGCTGTTCGTCGGCCCGCAGATCCAGGACGTGCTCGCGGCGGTTGCGCCGGGGCTCGAGCTGTCGGTCGATTACGGGTGGCTGACCGTGTTCGCGAAGCCGCTGTTCTGGCTGCTGAACGCGCTGCACTCGCTGGTCGGCAACTGGGGTTGGGCGATCGTGCTGCTGACGATCGTCGTCAAGCTCGCGTTCTGGCCGCTGCAGGCAGCGAGCTACCGCTCGATGGCGCGGATGAAGAAGGTCACGCCGCGGCTGATGCAGATCCGGGAGCGCTACGGCAACGACCGGATGAAGATGAATCAGGCGATGATGGAGCTGTACAAGACCGAGAAGATCAATCCGCTCGGCGGCTGCCTGCCGATCGTCGTCCAGATCCCGGTGTTCATCGCGCTGTACTGGGTGCTGCTGGCGTCGGTCGAGATGCGCAATGCGCCCTGGGTCCTGTGGATCCAGGATCTGGCGGTGCCCGATCCGTATTTCATCCTGCCGCTGGTGATGGCGGGAACGATGTTCATCCAGGTCAAGCTGAACCCGACGCCGCCGGATCCGATGCAGGCGAAGATGATGATGTTCATGCCGCTGATCTTCTCGGTGATGTTCTTCTTCTTCCCTGCCGGGCTGGTGCTGTACTGGCTGGTCAACAACGTGTTCTCGATCGGCCAGCAGTGGGTGATCATGCGCCGCATCGAGGGCAAGCCGGTGTTCGGCAAGGCGCCGGCGTGAGGGCTGACCGCGCCCGGTGACGGGGCTGCCGCACGGTTATCGCACGCGCGCATCGCTGCGCGAGGATCTGCGGCGGCTCGGTGTCGCTGCCGGCGACATCGTGATCGTGCATGCGGCGATGCGCCGCGTCGGGCCGCTGCTCAACGGCCCCGACGCGCTGATCGGCGCGCTGCTCGACGCGACGGCGCCCGGCGGCACGGTGGCCGCGTACACCGATTGGGACGCGGTCCACGAGCAGTGGCTCGACGGGCACGGCCGCGTGCCGGCGCCGTGGCGCGACCACGTGCCCCCGTTCGATCCGCTCGCATCGCGCGCAGCGCGCTCGCATGGCGTGCTGGCCGAGTTCATCCGGACGACGCCCGGCGCCCGGCGCAGCGGCAACCCGGGCGCATCGGTCGCTGCGGTCGGCGCGGCCGCCGGCTGGCTGACGGCCGATCATCCGCTCGATTACGGTTACGGCGAAGGGTCGCCGTTCGCGAAGCTGGTCCACGCGCGCGCGAAGGTGCTGATGGCGGGCGCGCCGTTGGACACGATGTCGTTGCTGCATCATGCCGAGCACCTGGCTGCGATCCCGGGCAAGCGCGTGCGGCGTCATGAAGTGCCGTTGTCCGACGGCGCCGAAGGGCGATGGCGGATGATCGAGGAGTTCGAGACGTCGGAGCCGGTCGTCGTCGGTTTGGCGGACGACTACTTCGGTCGGATCGTCACCGAGTATCTGGAATCCGGGCGCGGCGCCCGCGGTACCGTCGGCGACGCGCCGTCGGTCCTGGTCGACGCGGCCGATATCTGCGCATTCGCGGTGGCCTGGCTGGAACGGCACGCGATGCGGCCGCGCGATTGAGCGGGATGGAGGCGCTGCTGGTTTCGACCGGCGTCGTCGCGTTGGGCGAGATCGGCGACAAGACTCAGCTGCTCGCGCTGGTTCTCGCGGCCCGATACCGCCAGCCGTTGCCGATCGTCGCGGGAATCGCAATCGCGACGCTCGCGAACCATGCGCTCGCGGCCGCGGTCGGCGAATGGATCCAATCGGCGCTCGGGCCGCAGGCGCTGCGTCATGCGCTCGGGCTGGGTTTCATCGCGATGGCGGCGTGGGCGCTGATCCCGGACCGGCTCGACGACGAGCAGGCGGCGATCCGACACGCCCGCTGGGGCATGTTCGGCGTCACGCTGGTGTCGTTCTTTCTCGCCGAGATCGGCGACAAGACGCAGATCGCGACGGTGATGCTGGCTGCGCGCTTCGGCGAGTTCTGGCCGGTAGTCGTCGGCACGACGGCCGGCATGCTGATCGCGAACGTTCCGGTCGTGCTGCTCGGGCGCGCGGCAGCGCCATGGATTCCGATGCGCGCGATCCGCTGGCTGGCCGCGGTGGTGTTCGCGGGGCTCGGCGGGCTCGTGCTGCTGTACGGCACCGCGCTGTGATCGGCGCTGCGGCGCGCGCGGCCGGTCGCCGACGGCGTCAGCCGGCCGAGCCGCGGCCGCGCTCGCTCTCCGGCGCCGTGTCGCCCCCGTTGCTGCGGTCGCTGGGCTTGCCGACGTCGCCGCTCGCGTCGCGGCCGCCGGCGGCCGCCGTGCCGCCTTCGGCACCGCCGCCGCGGACGATGCGGTCCATCGTCGCGCGATCGCTGCGCGGGCCCTCGTTCAGGTTCTCCATCGTGCCGCCGATCACCTGATCGGTTTTCGGCGTGCGATCGGGATTGCGGTCGTCGGCGCCCGGGCGCGGCTTGGCCTGCGGTGCCGGCTGGCCGGTGCGGTCGATGCCTTCGTTCGCGTCGTGCTGAGGACGGTCCTGGGAGACTAGGTCGCGCCGGGTCATGTCGGTACTCCGGTGGTTCGGTGATCGGGGCAGGCGCGCAATGCGCGCGCTACTGGGCCAGCATCATCCATACCCGCGCTGTCGGGCGCGCGAGTATGCGCTTGCTTTTCCGCTATCCGCCCCCATATCGGCGGCGCCGAAACTCTTCAACGGGAGGCAACGTGATGAAGCAACTTCGGAACCTTGCGCTGATCTTCGGCATCGCGTTCCTGGCGATCGGAATTGCCGGGTTCATCCCCGGGCTGACGGCACCGCACGCCGATCCGAACCTGCGGGTGCAGGGGGCGAGCGGGCTGCTGTTCGGGCTGTTCCCGGTGAACTGGCT
This sequence comes from Burkholderiaceae bacterium, assembly GCA_035540315.1. Lineage (GTDB taxonomy): Bacteria > Pseudomonadota > Gammaproteobacteria > Burkholderiales > Burkholderiaceae_E > DATLGW01. The sequence goes on from DATLGW010000822.1 coordinate 14,564, forward strand.
GCACAACCTGGTGCACGTCGCGTTCGGCCTGTGGGGTCTGGCGGTCTACCGCTACGCCGAGCAGGCGCGGCTGTACGCGCAGGCGGTGGCGATCGTCTACGCCGTGCTGACGGTGTTCGGGCTGATCCCGGCACTGAACACGCTGTTCGGCCTGGCGCCGCTGTACGGGCACGTGGTCTGGCTGCATGCGCTGCTGGCGCTCGTGGCCGGCTACTTCGGCTTCGTGCATCGCGAGGTTCAAACCAGCGCGGCAACGGCCTGACCGTGCCGTCGCGGCTGCGCGGACGCGTCCGCCAGCGGCTGCAGGCGCCCGTCGGGTCGGGCGCCTGCGTCCCCCGCCTCGACGATCGCGTCCGCCGCGGCGGCGGCGAACCCGCGCATGTCGTTATCATGCGGGTCGAGGAGAACTCGTCCCGATGAATGCCCCCCTTGATGCGTCCAGGCTGGTCGCGAGCCTGAAGGAACGTTATTCGATCGAACGCGGCTGGGTGTACATGACCGGCACCCAGGCGCTGGTGCGGCTGCCGATCCAGCAGCGGATGCGGGATGCGGCCGCCGGCCTGAACACCGGCGGCTACATTTCCGGCTACCGCGGCTCGCCGCTGGGGCGCTACGACATGGAGCTGTGGGCGGCGAACGACGTGCTCACGCAGCACAACGTCGTGTTCCGCCCCGGCGTCAACGAGGATCTCGCGGCGACCGCGCTGTGGGGCGCGCAGTACGTCGGCGTGTTCCCCGGCGCGACCGTCGACGGCGTGTTCGGCCTCTGGTACGGCAAGGGCCCCGGCATCGATCGCTCGGGCGACCCGTTCCGGCATGCGAACCTCGCCGGCACGTCGCCTCACGGCGGCGTGCTGGTGATGGCGGGCGACGACCACGGCGCCAAGTCGTCGACGGTCGCGAACTACTCCGACCTGAACTTCGTTGCCGCCGGCATCCCGCTGCTGTACCCGAGCAATGCGCAGGAGCTGATCGATTTCGGCCTGCACGGCATCGCGATGGGCCGCTACTCGGGCTGCTGGACCGGCATGAAGCTGGTCACCGACGTCGTCGAGGGCGGCGGCAGCGTGTGGGTCGCGCCCGACTCGCCGCAGATCGTCACGCCGCCGGAGCAGCCGCTGCCGCCGGGCGGCGTGCACACGCGTCCGTTCGACATGGCGGTGCCGCAGGAAGACCGGCTGTACCACCACAAGCTGTACCGGGCGCTCGCGTACGCGCAGGCGAACGAGCTGAATCGGATCGCGCTCGACTCGCGCGAGGCGCGGCTCGGGATCGTCGCGGCGGGCAAGGCGTATCAGGACCTGCAGCAGGCGCTGGTCGAGCTCGGCCTCGACGCCGACCGCGCCGATGCGTTCGGGCTGCGGGTGCTGAAGGTCGGCATGGTATGGCCGCTCGATCCGCAGATCGTGCGCCGCTTCGCGGCGGGACTGCAGACGATCCTGGTCGTCGAGGAAAAGCGCCCGCTGCTCGAGGACCAGATCCGGGCGCTGCTGTACGGCACCGAGCGCGCGCCGCGAATCGTCGGCAAGCATGCCGGCAAGCACCTGTTCGATGCCGATCGCGGGCCGATCGTGTTCCCGAACGCGGGCGAGATCAATCCGTCGCTGGTCGCCAAGGCGCTGGTCGATTGCATGCTCGCGCTCGAGCCCGGGTGCCGCGCGCCGCTGCAGCTGGCTGCGGCGGCCGGCGGACCCGCGGTACCGGTGCGGATCCCGAACTTCTGCTCGGGTTGCCCGCACGGCCGTTCGACCAAGATCCCCGACGGCAGCCGCGCGCTCGCCGGCATCGGCTGCCACACGATCGCGATGCTCAACGAGCCGACCAAGACGACGACGGTGTCGCACATGGGCGGCGAAGGGGCGATGTGGCTCGGCCAGCAGCCGTTCACGACCGAGCCGCACGTGTTCGCGAACATGGGCGACGGCACGTACTTCCATTCCGGCTTCATGGCGATCCGTGCCGCGGTCGCCGCGCACGTGCCGATCACGTACAAGCTGCTGCACAACGGATTCGTGTCGATGACCGGCGGCCAGCCGGTCGATGGCGAGCTGACGGTGCCGCAGGTGATCGCCGAGCTGCAGGCCGAGGGCGTGAAGAAGATCGCGCTGGTGACCGACGAGCCGGCGAAGTACAAGGACATCGCGCTGCCGCCCGGCGTGCCGGTGTTTCACCGCACCGAGCTCGAGGCGGTGCAGCGCGAGTTCCGCGAATACCGCGACGTGTCGGTCATCATCTACGAGCAGCCGTGCGCGACCGAGCGGCGGCGGCTGCGCAAGCGCGGCAAGTGGGCGGACCCGGACAAGCGCGTGTTCATCAACGCCGAAGTCTGCGAGGGTTGCGGCGATTGCAGCAAGGTGTCCGGCTGCCTGTCGATCGAGCCGCTGGAGACCGAGTTCGGCCGCAAGCGCCGGATCAACCAGTCGTCGTGCAACAAGGACTACTCGTGCGTCGAGGGGTTCTGCCCGAGCTTCGTGACCGTGCACGGCGGCAAGCTGCGCAATCCGGCGAAGTCGGCCGCTCGGCAGGGCAACGCGACGGAGGCTGCAGGCGAAGCCGAGTTTGCGGAGCTGCCGGAACCGGCACTGCCGCAGATCGACCGCTCGTTCAGCATCGTGATCGCCGGGATCGGCGGCACCGGCGTCGTGACGATCGGCCAGACGCTTGCGGTCGCCGCGCATCTGGAAGGCCACTACAGCTCGAACCTGGACGTGACCGGGCTCGCGCAGAAATACGGCGCAGTGCTGTCGCACGTGAAGCTCGCGCCCGAGCCGCAGCTGCTGCATGCGACCCGCGTGGCCGCCGGCGAAGCCGACACGCTGATCGCCTGCGACCTGATCGTCGCCGCCGGCGACGAGACGGTGTCGAAGCTCGCACCGGGGCGCAGCGCCGGCGTCGTTTGCACCGACATGGTCCCGACGGCCGAATTCTCGCGCAACCCCGACTGGTCGGTCGACACCGATGCGCTGACCGAGCGGGTGCGCAAGCCGCTGGGCGAGCGCGCGCTGCTGCTCGAAGGACAGCGGCTGGCGACGGCGCTGCTGGGCGATGCGATCGCGACCAACATGTTCATGCTGGGCGCCGCGTGGCAACGCGGCCAGGTGCCGCTGTCGCTGGCGGCAATCGATCGCGCGATCGAGCTCAACGGCGTGCAGATCGAGCTGAACCGCAAGGCGTTCCTGTGGGGCCGGCGCGCGGCGCACGATCTCGACGCGGTCGAGCGGATCGCCGCGGCCGCGACGCCGGCGAGCGCGCAAGTGATCCGCTTCGACCCGCGCCAGCCCGAGACGCTCGACGAGATCGTGCGGCGCCGCCGGGAAGTGCTGACCGAATACCAGAGCGTGCGGCTTGCCGACCGGTATGAAGCGATCGTCGAGCGCGTCCGCGAGGCCGAGGCCCGGCAGGGGCTCGGCGATTCGCTGGCGAAGGCGGTGGCCAAGTACCTGTTCAAGCTGATGTCGCACAAGGACGAGTTCGAGGTCGCGCGGCTGTACACGCAGCCGGGCTTCAAGCGCGAGCTCGACAAGGTGTTCGAGGGCGACTACACCGTGCACTTCCACGTCGCCGGCGGGCCGTTCGGCCGCAAGGATCCGGTCACCGGCAAGCTGGTGAAGCGCGAGGTCGGGCCGTGGCTGATGACGGCATTCCGGGTGCTGGCGCCGATGCGCTTCCTGCGCGGCACGCTGCTCGACCCGTTCCGCAACTCGGCCGAGCGCAAGCTCGCGCGCGAGCTGCTGCAGCAATACGAGCAGGACCTGGAACGGTTGCTCGAGCGGCTCGACGCGTCGAACCATGCGACGGCCGTGAAGATGGCGTCGCTGCCCGACCGGATCCGCGGCTACGGCCACGTGCGCGAGCAGCATGCGCAGGCGGTTGCGCCGGAGCGCGACAAGCTGTGGGCGCAGATGGCGCCGGCGGCGCAGCCGGAGCAGTTCGAGGCGGCGTGATCGCGGCGCGGGTTGCGCGCGCAGCGAGCCGGCAATGAGCACGAAGCGCTACAGCGAGCCGATCGCAGCGATCGCAACCGCCGCCGGTCGCGGCGGCATCGGCGTCGTGCGGGTGTCCGGGCCCGACCTGGCGCCGGTGATCGACGCAGTGTGCGGCCGCACGCTGCAGCCGAGGCACGCCACGCTGGTGCCGTTTCGCGATGCGGCGGGCGAAGCGATCGACACCGGCATCGCGCTGCACTTCCCGGCGCCGCATTCGTACACCGGGGAGGACGTGCTCGAGCTGCACGGCCACGGCGGGCCGGTCGTCATGCAGCTGCTGCTCGGGCGCGTGCTCGAGGCCGGGCGGAACATCGGCGTGCGACTGGCCGAGCCGGGAGAGTTCACCCGCCGCGCATTCGAGAACGACAAGCTCGACCTGGCGCAGGCCGAAGCGGTCGCGGACCTGATCGACGCGAGCACGACGCAGGCCGCGCGATCGGCGAGCCGTTCGATGGCCGGCGCATTCTCGGCGCAGGTTCATCAGATCGTCGACGCGCTGGTCAAGCTTCGGATGCTGGTCGAAGCGACGCTCGACTTCCCCGAGGAGGAGATCGATTTCCTGCAGCAGTCGGACGCCGCGGGCCAGCTGGCGCGATTGCGCGGCGCGCTCGCGCGGCTGCTCGATCAGGCGCGGCAGGGCGCGCTGCTGCGCGACGGCCTGGATGTCGTCCTGGTCGGCGAGCCGAACGTCGGCAAGTCGAGCCTGCTCAACGCGCTCGCGGGCGCCGAGGTCGCGATCGTCACCGCGGTTCCCGGCACCACGCGCGACCGGATCGCGCAGGCGATCCAGGTCGAGGGCGTGCCGCTGAACGTGATCGACACCGCCGGATTGCGCGCGACGCGCGACGAAGTCGAACGGATCGGCATCGAGCGCACGCTCGCCGAGATCGCGCGCGCCGACGTCGTGCTGCACCTGATCGACGCCGGCAGCGCGGCGCCGGCGGCGCTCGCGCCTGCCGGCGCGACCGGCGACGAGGCGTTCGACGACGCGCGCTTCGCCGGCGATTCCGCAGCGCAGACGCCCGGCGGCGCGGCGCTCGAGATCGAGCAGCAGATCGCAGCGCGGCTGCCTGCCGGCGTGCCGACGGTGCGCGTATTCAACAAGATCGACCTGACCGGAGACGCGGCGCGCACCGACGGAACCAACGCGGTCTGGCTGTCGGCGAAGACCGGGGAAGGCATCGGCGAGCTGCGCCGCGTGCTGCTCGAGCTCGCCGGCTGGCACGGCACCGGGGAATCGCTGTTCACTGCGCGCGAACGGCACCTGGTCGCGCTGCGCGCGGCGTCGGCGCACTTGGCCGCCGCGGACGCGCATGCGCAACAGCAGGCGATGGCGCTCGATCTGTTCGCCGAGGAATTGCGGCTGGCCCAGGAGCAGCTGAACTCGATCACGGGCGAATTCGGCGCGGACGACTTGCTGGGGTTGATCTTCAGCCGGTTTTGCATCGGGAAGTGACATGTTCAAACGACGACGGAGGACAAAATGCAGCTGGTGCCACTGGCCGATCTCGAACTTCGCTACACGTCGCTCGAGCCGATCGACTACGGAGCTGGTGGGCAGATCTACGGCACCATGGACGGCACGCTGTCGGGCGAAAAGCTGCGTGGCACGCTTCGCCTGACGAACCTCGCATCGATGCGGCCGGACAACGTGAACATGCCGACGCTGCGCGGGCTGCTCGCCACCGACGACGGCGCGAAGATCTATGTCGAGCTCAACGGCATCGCGAACCTGCGCCCGAGCGATCAGGCGCGTGTTTTCGCAACGTCGTTCTCCTTCCGCACCGGCGATGCTCGCTATGGGTGGCTGAACCGGACGTTCGCGGTTCTCGAGGGCGTGCTCGATTCCGTGACGGTCGGCGGAACGGCGCGCGGCCGGGTGTACGCGTGCGAGGTGACGCTCGCGTAGCTGCGGGCCATAGCGGCGATACAGCATGCGACGACGCAACTGCACTATGCTGCGGCCTGTCGGTTCACGAGCACGGCAATGACCCCGGTCCGCAGCAACGTCCTTCTGATCACCCTCGACCAGTGGCGCCACGACGCGCTCGGCCGCGCGGGCAACGCGGCGCTGCGCACGCCGCACCTGGATGCGCTGGCGCGCGACGGCGTGCTGTTCTCGCGCCACTTCTCGCAGTGCGCGCCGTGCGGACCGGCGCGCGCGTCGCTGCTCGGCGGCATGTATCAGCACAACCACGGCGTGATGCGCAACGGCTCGCCGTGGAGCGCGAGCTTCACGAACGTCGCGCTCGAGATGCGCAAGGCGGGCTACGAGCCGGCGCTGTTCGGCTACACCGACACGGCGCCCGACCCGCGCGGCCGGGATCCGAACGACCCGGCGCTGCGCAGCTACGAAGGCGTGATGCCGGCGTTCGAGCCGCAGCTCGTGCTGCCGGAGACGCCGTGGCGATGGATCGCGCATCTGCAGGCGCTCGGCTATCCGTTCGCCGGCGACGTCGCGGACGTCTATCGGCCCGACGGTGCCGCGGCCGACGGGCCGCACACGGCGGCACCGGCGCGATTCGCAGCCGAGCACAGCATCTCGGCGTTCCTGACCGACGAGCTGCTGCGATACATCGGGCTGCGGCGCGACCAGCCGTGGTTTGCGCATGCTGCCTACATCCGGCCGCATCCGCCGTTCGTCGCGTCGGCCCCGTACCACCGGATGTACGCGCCGCACGCGATGCCGGCGCCGCGGCGCGCAACGAGCGCCGCGCAGCAGGCGGCCGCGCATCCGCTGGTGCGCGCGTACCTGGAGCACACGACGACCGAGCATTTCTTCAGCGGCACGCGGCGCCTCGTGGCGTCGATTCCGGACGACGAGCTCGCGCAGCTGCGCGCGACGTACTACGGCATGGTGTCGGAGGTCGATGCGCAGATCGGGCGGCTGATCGCGCAGCTGAAGGCGTGGGGTCTGTACCAGCGCACGCTGGTCGTCGTGACGGCCGATCACGGCGAGATGCTCGGCGACCACTGGATGCTCGGCAAGGACAGCCCGTACGAACAGGCGTACCGGGTACCGCTGATCGTGCGCGATCCGAATGCCGCAGCCGATGCGACGCGCGGCCAGGCGGATCCCCGCTTCACCGAAGCGGTCGACGTGATGCCGACGATCCTGCAGTGGGCCGGCGTGCCGGTGCCGCGCCAATGCGACGGCCGGTCGCTGCTCGACGTGCTGCACGGGAACGCGCCGGCCGACTGGCGCACCGAGGCGCACTGGGAATTCGACTTTCGCGACGGCTGGGAGCCGAATGCGCAGTCGTGGCTCGGGCTGCCGATGGATCAGTGCCGGCTCGCGGCGCTGCGCAGCGACGATCATCTGTACGTGCACTTCGCCGCGCTGCCTCCGATGCTGTTCGACCTCGCATCGGATCCGGATTGCCTGGACAACGTCGCGGGCGAGCCGTCGGCCGCGGCGGCGACGCTCGATCACGCGCAACGGCTGGCAAGCTGGCTGATCGCGAGCGGCCCGCGCACGCTGACCGGCATGTTCACGAGCCCGTCGGGGCTGGTGTCGCGCTCGGAATGACGGGTCCTGCGGCGGCAGGCCGTTCGGCCGCCGTATCGCTGTCTTCCAGCAGCACAGGCGGTTACGCGCGATAGCGGCGCGCGCGCACCAGCAGGAATGCGGCGCCGACGATCAGCGCGGCCGCGCCGGTCTCGCCGGGCGTCAGCGTCTCGCCCGCGACCGCGACGCCGAGCGCCGCGGCGATCACCGGGCTGACGAAGCAATAGCTGGTGGCGACATGCGCCGGCACCACGCCGAGCAGATAGATATACGCGGGAAACGCGATCAGGCTGCCGGCGACGACCAGATACAGCCAGGCGCCGGCCGACGCGGCCGTCGCGGGCAGCGCCCAGGGTTCCTGCAGCAGCAGCGACGCTGCGAGCATCAGCGCGCCGCCGGTCAGCATCTGCATCGCGACACCCTGCAGCCCCGCGGGCACTTTCACGCGCTCACGGCACAGCACGGATCCGAGCGACCACCCGAGCACCGCCGCCGCGAGCATCCCCAGGCTGTACCCATCGCCGCCGAAACCCTTGCCGAAGCCCAGCAGCGTCACGCCGAACATTCCGAGCGCGATCGCGCACCATTGCGCGCGCGTCGGCCAAGCCTCGCCGAGCAGGCCGCCGAATACCGCCGCCGCGAGCGGCGCGGCCGCCACGAACAGCGCGGCGAGGCCCGAGCTGACCGTGCGCTCGGCGATCGCAACGCAGCCGTTGCCGAACACCACCAGCAACGCGCCGAGCAGGACCGCATTGCGCCAGTCGCGGCGGTCCGGCCGCGGCGCGCCGCGGACCGCCAGCCACAGGTACAGCGCGGCGCCCGCAGCGAGAAAGCGCGTTCCCATCGCGAACATCGGCGACAGATCGGCGACGACGATGCGGATGCCGAGATAGGTCGAGCCCCAGACGATGCAGACCGTGAC
>DATLGW010000823.1:0-16584 GCA_035540315.1 Burkholderiaceae bacterium
ACGGCGACCTGGTCTGGATCGGCAACTGGGGCGACGACGAGCGCACCGCCGAGCTGAAGGAATTCCTGCTCGATCCGGTGAGCCGGCTGCGGCTGCGCGCGCGCGTGCACGGCGTGCGCTACCCGGAGCAGGCGCAGCGGCGGCTCGCGGCGGCCGCAATCGAGTACTGCGGTTGGATCGCGAATCACGACGTGCCGCGGGTGTTCGCGCGCTTCGCGGTGACGGTGCACGTGCCGCGCCGGCCGTATGCGACCGCGCTGCCGGGCATTCCGACGATCCGCGTGTTCGAGGCGCTCGCCTGCGGCATCCCGCTGGTGTCGGCGCCGTGGGACGACGTCGAGGGGCTGTTCGAGCCGGGCGCCGATTTCCTGGTCGCGCGCGACGGCGCGCAGATGCGCCGCCATCTGCGCGACGTGCTCGGCGATCCGGCGCTCGCCTCGGCGCTCGCCGAGCGCGGCCGGGCAACGATCCTGGCGCGCCACACGTGCGCGCACCGCGTCGACGAGCTGCTCGCGATCCATCGCGAGCTCGCCGCGCCACCGCGCCAGCGAAGGCTTGCCGCATGAGTGCCGCAATGGACATCGCGTTCTTCGGCTCGAGCCTGGTGTCGGCCTACTGGAACGGTGCGGCCACCTACTATCGCGGCATCGTTCGCGCGTTGCACGAGCGCGGCCACCGCGTGACGTTCTACGAGCCCGACGCCTACGGCCGCCAGCAGCACCGCGACATCGCCGATCCCGACTGGGCGACGGTGGTCGTCTATCCCGGCGAAGGCGACGACCATGCGCTGCGGATGCTCGAGCGCGCTCGCGGCGCCGATCTGATCGTCAAGGCGAGCGGAATCGGCGTGTTCGACGCGCTGCTCGAGTCGGCCGTGCTCGCGCTCAAGCGGCCGGGCACGCGGGTCGTGTTCTGGGACGTCGATGCGCCGGCGACGCTGGAGCGGATGCGCGCGAACCCGAACGATCCGTTTCGCGCCTGCGTGCCGCGCTACGACCTGGTGTTGACCTACGGCGGCGGCGACCCGGTCGTTCGCGCCTATCGCGAGTTCGGCGCCGCCCACTGCGTGCCGATCTACAACGCACTCGACCCGTCGACCCATCATCCGGTGCCGGCCGATCCGCGCTTTGCCGCCGACCTGGGCTTTCTCGGCAATCGGCTGCCCGATCGCGAGGCGCGCGTCGAGCAGTTCTTCCTGCGCGCTGCCGCGCGCCTGCCGCAGCGCAGGTTTCTGCTCGGGGGCAGCGGCTGGGACGACAAGCCGATGCCGCCGAACGTGCGCTACGTCGGTCACGTCTATACCGGCGACCACAACGCGTTCAACGGCACGCCGCTCGCCGTGCTCAACGTCAGCCGCGACAGCATGGCGCAATACGGGTTCTCGCCGGCGACGCGGGTGTTCGAGGCCGCCGGCGCGGCGGCATGCCTGATCACCGACGCATGGCGCGGCATCGAGCTGTTCCTCGAGCCGGGCGCCGAGGTGCTGGTGGCCGCCGACGGCGACGAGGTCGCCGAGCACCTGCAGCGGCTCGACGTTGCGAGCGCGGCACGGATCGGGCAAGCCGCGCGGCGCCGGGTGCTCGCCGAGCACACGTACGCGCACCGGGCCGCGCAGCTCGAGGCGCTGCTAGCAGCGGAGGTCGCAGCATGAGCGCGCAGCTGCAGATCGTGATCCTCGGGCTGTCGATCACGTCGTCGTGGGGCAACGGCCACGCGACCACGTACCGCGGGCTGGTGCGCGAGCTCGAGCGGCGAGGCCACGCGGTGCTGTTCCTCGAGCGCGACGTGCCGTGGTACGCGTCGAACCGCGACCTGCCGCAGCCGCCGTACGGGCGAACCGCGCTGTACCGCGACCTGGACGAGCTGCGCGAACGTCACGCGAGCGCGGTGCGCGACGCCGACGTCGTGATCGTCGGTTCCTACGTCCCGCAAGGCGTCGCGGTCGGCGACTGGGTGCTCGGGCAGGCGCGGGGGCTGACGGCGTTCTACGACATCGACACCCCGGTCACGCTGGCGAAGCTGGTGCGCGGCGACCACGAGTATCTGTCGGGGGCGCAGGTGTCGCGCTACGACCTGTACCTGTCGTTCACCGGCGGCCCGACGCTGGCGCGGCTCGAGCGCGACTACGGCTCGCCGTGCGCGCGGGTGCTGTACTGCTCGGTCGACCCGCAGCTGTATTCGCCCGACGCGCAGCCGCCGCAGTGGGACCTCGGCTACATGGGCACCTACAGCGACGACCGGCAGCCGACGCTCGAGCGGCTGCTGCTCGAGCCGGCGCGGCAGTGGCGCGGCGGGCGTTTCGTCGTTGCCGGACCGCAATATCCGCCGCAGCTGTCGTGGCCGGAGAACGTCGAGCGGATCGAGCATCTGCCGCCGCGGCAACATCGGGATTTCTACAACCGGCAGCGCTTCACGCTGAACGTGACGCGCGCCGACATGATCGCGGCGGGCTTCTCGCCGAGCGTGCGGCTGTTCGAGGCCGCTGCATGCGCGACGCCGATCGTCAGCGATCGCTGGGACGGCATCGAGACGCTGTTCGAGCCGCAGCGGGAGATCGTGCTCGCCGACACGCCGGCGGACGTGCTGCGGGCGCTGCGCGGCATCGGCGAGGACGAGCGCCGCGCGATCGGCGAACGCGCGCGCGCTCGGGTGCTTGCGCAGCACACGGCGGCGCACCGGGCCGAGCAGCTCGAGTCGTATGTTCTGGCGCTGCGGCATCGATCGGATGCCGTGGCGGTTTCGGTTCAGCACAGGTGATCGGATGACCCGGCGTTCGAACGGATCCACGGCAACTCGCGGCGTCGCAGGCGGCAACGGCGCCGCACACGGCAGCGGCCGTCCGCTGTCGCGGGGCAACGCGAACGGGCACGCGCCGGCCGCGCCGCGGCGCGCAGCGCGCGGCCGCGCTCCCGCGGCCGCGCCGGCGTCGGCGCGCAGCCGGCGTCGGCGCGAGATCGATGCGCTCGGCCCGTGGTTCCACAACCTGCATCTGCCCGACGGCACGCAGACGGCGCCCGACCATTTCCTCGGGGGCGACTTCCCGGCGTTCAAGTGGCGCGAGATCGAGCCGTTCGTCCCGAAGCGGCTCGACGGCTGGCGCGTGCTCGACGTCGGCTGCAATGCGGGCTTCTACAGCTTCGAGCTCGCGCGGCGCGGCGCGTCGGTCGTCGCGATCGACGTCGAGCCGCGCTATCTGGCGCAGGCGCGGTTCGCGGCGCGCGAATACGAGCTCGAGCACCGCATCGAGTTCCGGCAGATGGAGGTCTACGAGCTGGTCCGCAGCGACGAGCGCTTCGACCTGGTCTGGTTCATGGGGGTGTTCTACCACCTGCGCTACCCGACGCTGGCGCTCGATCTGCTGGCGCAGCGCACGCGCCGGCTGATGATGTTCCAGACGATGACGATGCCCGGCGATTCGGTGTACGAGCGGACCGAGGATCATGCGATCAACGATCGCGTCGCGCTGCTGGAGACCGGCTGGCCGAAGATGGCATTCGTCGAGCACAAGTTCGCCGGCGATCCGACGAACTGGTGGCTGCCGAATCATGCCGCGGTCGAGGCGCTGCTGCGCTCCAGCGGATTGCGCGTGGTCGCTCGTCCCGGCCACGAGATCTACCTGTGCAAGCCGGCGCCCGACGCGCGGCGCCGGCGTCAGATGTTCGAGTCGCAGCTGCAGTCGCTCGTGGCGCTGACGCGCGAGGGTGCCGGATGATCGAGGCGATCGAGTTCTGGAACGAACCGAACAACCTGTCGCACTGGGATTACGAGATCGATCCCGAATGGCGCGAGTTCGCGCAGATGACCCGCTGCGCGGGCCGTCGCGTCGCAGAGCTCGCGCCGCAGCTCGTGCGCGTGCTGGGCGGGCTGACCCCGATCGACCCGGCGTTCGTGCGGCTGCTCGAAGGACACGGCGTGCTCGAGCAGATGGACGCGGTCGCGATCCACGGCTTCCCGTGGGACTGGAGCCCGTGGTCGCTGGCTGAATGGCCGCGGCGCGTCGAGGAGATCGAGGCGGTCACCCAGCTGCCGGTGTGGGTGACCGAAGTCGGCGTATCGAGCTTCGACAGCGAGAAGCTGCAGGTCCAGGGGCTGCGGCGGACCGCCGAGCTGCTCGCGCGCCGCGTGCAGCGCGTGCACTGGTACAGCCTGTTCGATCTGCCGCGCGCCTGGCCGGCGACGATCTCGCGCTACGAGCGCGCCGAAGGCGCGATGTACGAGCGGCACTACAACATGGGATTGGTCCGCGAGGACGGCGTGCCGAAGCCGGCGGCCGATGCATTCGACGGTTCGCTCGGCATCTGCCAGTGGTTCCATTGGCACGATCCGCGGCTCGACGACGCGGTCCGCTGGTTGCGGCGCCTGAACGTGCGCCGGCTGCGCACCGGGATCAGCTGGGCCGACTGGCACCGCGACGCGAAGCTCGCATGGTTCGACCGCCAGATGGACGCGCTCGCCGAGTTCGATCTGACGGTCGTGCTGTGCTTCACGCCCCCGTCGCGCGGCCGCCGTCCATGCCACACGAGTCCGCCGATCGACTACGGCGAGTTCGTCTGGTTCGCCGAGGAGATCGTGCGCCGCTACGTGCGCTGCGAGGGCTGGGCGCCAACGCGCGAAATCGCGCTCGCCGACGTCGCGCCGCTTCAGTCCGCAGGTTCGACGCGCAGCACGCGGCCGTCGCGGCTGTCGGTCAGCAGATAGATCGATCCGTCCGGCCCCTGACGGACGTCGCGGATGCGCTCGCGCAGCCCGGTCAGCAGCCGTTCCTCGCGGACGACCCGCTCGCCGTCGAGCTCGAGCCGCACCAGCATCCGCGCCGCGAGCGCGCCGACGAACAGGCTGCCGCGCCATTGCGGCCAGCGATCGCCGGTGTAGAACGCCATTCCGGACGGCGCAATCGACGGCGTCCAGTGCACGAGCGGCTGCTCCATGCCTGCCTTGTGCGTGCCCTCTCCGATCGTCGCACCCGAATAGTCGACGCCGTGCGTGATCACCGGCCAGCCGTAGTTGCGGCCGGCCTCGGTCACGTTGACTTCGTCGCCGCCGCGCGCGCCGTGTTCGTGGGTCCACAGCTTGCCGGTCTGCGGATGCAGCGCCGCACCCTGCACGTTGCGGTGTCCGTACGACCAGATCTGCGGCAGCGCATCGCCGCGTCCGGCGAACGGGTTGTCGTCCGGCACCGCGCCGTCGGCGCGGATTCGCACGACCGTGCCGATGTGGTCGCGCAGCGATTGCGCCTGCTCACGGTAACCGAAGCGGTCGCCGAGCGTGACGAACAGCGTGCCGTCGCGCGCGAACACGAGCCGCGAACCGAAGTGGTTGTTGCCGCGGGTCGCGGGCTGCTGGCGGAAGATCACGCGCAGATCGCGCAGCGACTGGCCATCGAGCACGGCGCGCGCGACCGCGGTTCGCGCGTTGCCGTCGGCCGGCTCGGCATACGACAGGAACACGCTTCGATCGCGCGCGAAGTCGGGCCCGATCGCGACGTCGAGCAGACCGCCCTGGCCGCGCGCATGAACGGCCGGCACCCCCGACAGCGGCTCGGACACCGCGCCGCCGCGGTCGATGATCCGCAGCCGTCCCGGCCGCTCGGTGACGAGTATTCGTCCATCCGGCAGGAACGCCAGGCCCCACGGGTGCTCGAGGCCGCGCGCGATCTCGACGACCCGCACCTCGCCATGGGACGTGCGCTCGCTCGCGACCGGTTGCGCCGGTGCGGCCGCCGATCGGGCCGCACCGAACGCGACGGTCGCGACCGCGGCGGCCAGCAGAACGAGCGCACGCATGCGTCGCAGTATAGGCCGTGGCCGCTCGGTCCGCTGCGACAGCGCCGGCACCGTCAATCCTGCGCCGGTTCGAGTCGCAGCAGCTTGCCGTCCTCGTGATCGGTCAGCAGGTACAGATGCCCGTCCGGGCCCTGGCGCACGGCGCGAATTCGCTGCTTCAGGTCGCCGAGCAGATGTTCTTCGTCGACCAGCCGGTTGCCGTCGAACTGCAGCCGGATCAGCTGCCGCCTCAGCAGCGATCCGTACAGCACGTTGTCCTTCCATGCGGCGATCGGGCCGTCGCGGTAGAACTCCAACCCGGACGGCGCGACTGCCGGCGTCCATTGCACCAGCGGTTGCTCCATCCCCGGATAATGCGTGCCCCAGCCGATGTGTCCGCCGCTGTAGTGTTCGCCGTAGCCGATGATCGGCCAGCCGTAGTTGCGGCCGCGCTCGATCACGTTCAGCTCGTCGCCGCCGCGCGCGCCGTGCTCGGAGACCCACAGCTGGCCCGTGCGCGGATGCAGCGCAGCGCCCTGGATGTGGCGATGGCCGATCGACCAGATCTCCGGCAGCGCGCCCGGCCGGCCGACGAACGGGTTGTCCTGCGGCACGTCGCCGTCGCGGGTCACCCGCAGGATCTTTCCGATGTGGCTCGACAGGTCCTGAGCCCGCTCGGCGAGGTGCCAGCGGTCGCCGGTCGTGATGAACAGGTGCTGGCCGTCGCGCGAGAACACCAGTCGAGAGCCGAAATGGTTGTCGCTGTCCTCGTGCGGCGGATGCTGGCGGAAGATCACGCGCACGTTCGCGATCTTCTGATCGTCGATCATCCGGCCGAACGCGACTGCGGTGCGCGCGCCCTTGTCGCCCGGCTCGGCATAAGAAAAGTAGACGTTGCGGTCGTTCGCGAAGTCCGGGCTCAGCGCGACGTCGAGCAGGCCGCCCTGGCCGCGCGCCCGCACTTCGGGCAGGCCCTGCATCGGCTCGCCCTTGTTGCCGTCGCGATCGATGATCCGCAGCCGCCCCGCGCGTTCGGTCACGAGCATTCGGCCGTCGGGCAGGAACGCCAGTCCCCACGGGTGCTCCAGGCCTGCTGCGAGCTCGACGACGCGGATCGGCCCGTTGCGCGTGTCCTGCCGCAGCAGCTCCTGGGGCGCTGCGGCGGCGGCCGCACACGACATCGCGGCGCACGCCGCCAGCAGCGGCCGCGCGAATGGAATCGCGGTGGTTTTCATTGAAGTTCCGTGCACTGCGGGTGGAGGATCGTGCAGTCTAGGAGTCTCGCGGGAATCGGCGCGAGTGTCCGACCCGCTGGCGCGGACACCGGGTCCCGCGGCTGACCTGCTCGGACAGGTTGCCTGCCGTTGCGCGCGAGCGAGCTGCGCGCGAAAACGTCAGCGCTTCGGGTACAGCACCATCTGGGTGCAGCGGAACAGCGCGAGCGTTCGGTCGCCCTGCTGGACGACCGCGTCCCACACCTGCGTCGATCGGCCGGCATGCGCTGCGGTCGCTTCGGCCGATATCGTTCCGTCGAGCGCGGTTCCCAGCAGGTTCGCTTTCAGTTCGATCGTCGTGAACCCGTTCGCGCCGTCGGGCAGATGCGCCCAGCAGCCGAGCCCGCAGGCGGTGTCGGCCAGCATCACGATCGTCGCAGCATGCAGATAGCCGTTCGGCGCCAGGTGCTGCGGTCCGATCGACAGCTGCGCGGTCAGCCGCCCCGGCTCCAGCTCGAGGGGTTCGAATCCGAGCAGCAGCGGCAGGTTCGTCGCTTGCCCGCGCAGCAGCGACTCGACGGTGACGCCGGGTCGCAGCTTCGGTGTCGGACGTGCCATCACGCGGGACGTCAGGCGGTCGTGTTCACCGCAGCAGCCGGTCGAGCCGCTGCTGCAGCTCGGGCGATGCGAGCGACTGCAGATAACGGCGGTCCAGGCTCGGCGGCGGCGGGAACACCGACACCATCTCGTACAGGCTGCGCTTCATGTCGGCGATCGCGTTCGGTTCGCACTGCTGCAGCTCGCCGACGTAGCGCCCGACGGTCGCGTCCAGCGCATCGGGCGCGACCAGATCGGTCAGGAAGCCGATCCGCAGCATCTCGGCGGCGTCGATCGTGGTCGCGGTCAGGAACAGCTTCGTTGCGGCCGTGTGCCCGAGCCGCGACAGGTAGCGCCGGATTCCGCCCGGGTAGTAGTGCAGGCCGAACCGCGCGGCCGGCATGAACATCCGCGCATGCGGCACGCCGATGCGCAGGTCGCAGCACAGCGCCAGATCGGTCGCACCGCCGTAGATGCCGCCGTTGATCGCCGCGATCGTCGGCAGCGGGTACTGCTCGAGCTCGTCGAGCAGCTGC
Source organism: Burkholderiaceae bacterium (assembly GCA_035540315.1). Lineage (GTDB taxonomy): Bacteria > Pseudomonadota > Gammaproteobacteria > Burkholderiales > Burkholderiaceae_E > DATLGW01. Next base: position 8,110 of record DATLGW010000823.1, read on the forward strand.
TCGAGCGCCCGCTCGTGCAGCCGCTCCAGGATCGCCTGCAGCGTGTAGCCGGAGCTGAACGTCTTGACGCCGCTGCCGGTGATGACCAGCACGCGCACCGATGCGTCGGCGCGCACCCGCGCCAGATGCGCGCGCAACACGCCGACGTCGTCGGGATCGATGCGGTTGTGGTGCGACGGCCGGTTCAGCCGGATCGTCGCGCAGCCGTCGTCGATCGACAGCAGCGGCGGCGTGTCGGATCCGTCGTCGGGGGCCGCGTTCGGGACGGCCGGAGCATTCATTTCAGGCACGGCGCGAGGATATCATTGGCCGGCGGCCCGCTTCGGCCGAATCCGCAGCCTGCCCATGCCCGGCCCCACCGTCGAGTTCTGGCAGCAGCGCTTCGAATCCCGCGACATCCCGTGGGATCGCGGCAGCGCCAGCCCGCGGCTCGTTCATCTGCTCGAGTCGGGCCGGCTCGCGTCCGAGCCTGCGCGGCCGTGCCGCATCCTGGTCCCCGGCTGCGGCTCGGGGCACGAGGTCGAGCTGCTCGCCCGCTCGGGTTTCCGCGTCGTCGCAATCGATTACGCGCCGGCGGCGGTCGAGCAGACCCGGCAGCGGCTGCAGCGATTGATGCAGTCGCCCGACGGCGCCCGGCTCGTCAGCGCCGAGGTCGTGCAGGCCGACGTGCTCGCGTGGTCCGCGCCGGCGCCGTTCGACGCGGTGTACGAACAGACCTGCCTGTGCGCGCTGCACCCGGACCACTGGATCGCCTATGCGTCGCAGCTGCGCGCGTGGCTGCGCCCGGGCGGCGTGCTGCATGCGCTGTTCATGCAGGCGCTGCGGCCGCAGGCGGCGCCCGGAGAGCTGCTCGGGCCGCCGTACCATTGCGACCTCACTGCAATGCGCGCGCTGTTCGCGTCGTCGCACTGGCAGTGGCCGGCGCCGCCGTATCCGACGGTGCCGCACCCGATCGGACATCACGAGATCGCGGTCGAGCTGGCGCGGCGGTGAGCGCGCGTTCAGCGCACCGTGGCCGCGTCGCGCGGTGCACTCGCAGCGACCGGCGCCGCCGGCGCGCCGCGATGGAATTGCTCGAGCAGGCTGTGCCAACGCGCGCGCGCGGTCGCGATCGCCGCGAGCTTCACGTGACCGAAACCGCGGATCTGCTCGGGCACGCTCGCGATCTGCGCCGCAAGCGCAAGCCGCTGCGAATCGAGCCCGGGCAGCAGCGCATCGATCATCGCCTCGTATTCCGCGATCAGCTGCCGCTCGAGCTTGCGCTCGGCGGTGTGGCCGAAGGGGTCGAGCGCAGTGCCGCGCAGCCGGCGGCCTTTCGCGAGCAGCCGCAGCGCCGGCAGCATCCAGCTGCCGAACTCGAGCTTGCGCGGCGTGCCGTCGGGGCGGCGAAAACGCCGCAGCATCGCCAGCAGCGGCGGCGCCATGTGGAATCGCAGCGACTGCCAGCGCTCGAACTGCTCCGACAGGCTGCGCTCGAACACGCCGCTCGTGTACAGCCGCGCGACCTCGTATTCGTCCTTGTAGGCCATCAGCTTGGCCGCGTGGCGGGCGACCGCGGCCGTCAGCCGCAGCGGCGTCGACGCCGCCCGTGAACCCAGCGCTGCGGTTTCGGCTGCGCGGACCCGATCGACCAGTGCGCGGTAACGCGCCGCGTAGCGGTCGTCCTGGTAGTCGGCGAGCCAGCGCGAGCGGCGCGCGATCAGGCCGTGGTCGCCGTCCAGATCGAGCCAATCGGGAAGCGGCTCGGCCGGCGCGACGTTCGCTCCAGCCAGCCGCTCGATCGCCTGCGGCGCGGCCGCCGCCAACCGTCCCAGCGCGAACGCCGTGCGGTTGAGCTCGACCGCCACGCCGTTCAGCTCGATCGCGCGCGCCAGCGCCGCCTCCGATACCGGGATCAGGCCCATCTGCCACGCGAACCCGAGCATCACGATGTTCGACGGCATCGTGTCGCCCAGCAGCCGCTCGGCGATCGACTGCGCGTCGATCCGATGCACGCGATCGTCGCCGGCGGCCGCGCGCATCTTCGCCAGCAGCGCGCCGGGCCGCAGCGTCGCGTTCGGATCGCGAACGAACGCGGCCGTCGCCAGCTCGTGCGTGTTCGCCAGGATCATCGTGCGGCCGTGCTTGACCGTCGCCAGCGCATCGGGCGAAGCGCCGACGACCAGGTCGCAGGCGAGCAGCGCGTCGGCCTGCTGCGTGTCGATCCGGACCTGGTTCAGTAGGTCCGGCGTCTGCGCCAGCCGCACGAACGACAGCACCGCGCCGCCTTTCTGCGCGAATCCCATGAAGTCGAGCACCGACGCCTGCTTGCCCTCCAGGTGCGCGGCCATCGTCACCAGCGCGCCGACGGTGACTACGCCGGTGCCGCCGACGCCGGTGACCAGCAGGTCGAACGGCCCGGTCCAGCGCCACGGCGCCGGCGGCTCGATCGCTGCCAGCTCGCGCTGCAGATCCTCCGGAGTGAACTCGGAGCCGACGCGCTTGCGGACCGTCGCGCCCTCGACCGACACGAAACTCGGGCAGAAGCCGTTGACGCACGAATAGTCCTTGTTGCACGACGTCTGCTCGATGCGGCGCTTGCGTCCCCAATCGGTCTCGACGGGAATCACCGACAGGCAGTTCGACTGAACGCCGCAGTCGCCGCAGCCTTCGCAGACCTGCTCGTTGATGAACATGCGCCGCGGAGGATCCGGATACTCGTTCTTCTTGCGCCGGCGGCGTTTCTCGGCCGCGCAGGTCTGGTCGTAGATCAGCACCGTCACGCCCGCGACGGCGCGCAGCCGCCGCTGCACGGCGTCGAGCTCGCTGCGGTCGTGGAACGTCGTTCCGCGCGGGAACTGCTTCTCGTGACCCTCGTATTTGGCCGGATCGTCGGACACGATTGCGACCGCGCGCGCGCCTTCGGCTTCGACCTGGCGCGCGATCTCGGGCACGCCGATCCTGCCGTCGACCGGCTGGCCGCCGGTCATCGCGACCGCATCGTTGTACAGGACCTTGTAGGTGATCGTCGCGCCGGCGGCGATCGCCTGCCGGATCGCCAGATAGCCGGAGTGGTAGTAGGTGCCGTCCCCGAGGTTCTGGAACACGTGCGGCTCATCGGTGAAGCGCGAATGCGCGACCCAGTCGACGCCTTCGGCGCCCATCTGGATCAGCCCGCTGGTGTCGCGGTCCATCCAGCTCGCCATGAAATGGCAGCCGATGCCGGCGAGCGCGCGCGAGCCGCTCGGCACGCGCGTCGACGTGTTGTGCGGGCAGCCCGAGCAGAAATACGGCAGCCGGCGCACTGCATCGGCCTCGTTCGACAGCAGCGCCGGCATCGTGAAGTCGACGACCAGCGCGCGGCGGTCCAGCGCCGGGTTCAGCCGCGCGAGCCATTCGGCGACGACCGGCATCACGCGCGACGGGCGCAACTCCCCGGTCGTCGGCAGCAGCGGCGCGCCGTTCGCGTCGGTCTTTCCGGACACCCGCGGACGCTGCGTGTCCGGCAGGTGGTACAACAACTCCTTGATCTGGCGCTCGACGACCGGCGCCTTCTCCTCGATCACCAGGATCTCCTCGAGCCCGAGCACGAATTCGAGGATCCGCGTCGGCTCCAGCGGATAGACCAGGCCCACCTTGTAGACGCGAACGCCGGCAGCCGCCAGCGCATCCGGATCCAGATCGAGCCGGCGCAGCACCTCCATGAAATCGAAATGCGCCTTGCCGACGGTGACGATGCCGAGCGTGGCTCGCGGCGACGTGACCACGTGCGTGTCGACCGAATTCACGCGCGCGAATGCGCGCACCGCGTCGAGCTTGTGCGCGAGGCGCTGCTCGATCGCGAGCGACGGCAGATCGACGGCGCGCACGTGCAGCGAGCCGACCTCGGGCGGCGGCGCGTAGTCGACCCGATGCTCGAACGCGAGCGGCACCCGGTCGAGATCGACCGTCATCCCCGACTCGACGACTTCGGAGATCGCCTTGAACCCGACCCACGCGCCGGAGAAGCGCGACAGCGCCCACCCGTACAGCCCGAACTCGAGGTACTCGGCGACGTTCGCCGGATGCAGCACCGGCATGCTCCACGCCTGCATCGCCAGGTCCGACTGGTGCGGCATCGACGACGACACGCAGCCGTGGTCGTCGCCGGCGACGACCAGCACGCCCCCGAGCGGGCTCGACCCGTACGCGTTGCCGTGCTTCAGTGCATCGCCCGAGCGATCGACGCCGGGGCCCTTGCCGTACCACATCGCGAACACGCCGTCGGCGCGCCGCTTCGGATCGAGCGCGACGCGCTGGGTTCCGAGGCAGGCGGTGGCCGCGAGATCCTCGTTGATCGCCGGCAGGAATTCGATTCCGGCCTGGTCGAGCAGGTGCTTCGCCTTCCACAGCTGCTGGTCGACCATGCCGAGCGGGCTGCCGCGGTAGCCGGATACGAAGCCTGCAGTGTTCAGGCCCTGCGCCGCATCGAGCGCGCGCTGCATCAGCAGCAGCCGCACCAGCGCCTGGGTGCCGGTCAGGAACACCTGGCCGCTGCGGGCGGCGAGGTTGTCGGAGAGGCGGTAATCCGAGCGGATCGCGACTTCGGTCGATCTCGACATGGCGGTTCTCCTCGACAGACGCCCAGTCTAGTGCTCCGGTTCGGCGAGTTCTTTACTATCCGCTTCGATCGGTGCGAATATCGCGCAAAATCTTTCTCCAGATCCGCCAATCATGAGCAAGAACATGCCCGAGAAACCGCTCGACCGCCCGACCCGCCAGATCCTGCACGAGCTGCAGCGCGACGCGCGCCAGAGCTCGCAGCAGCTGGCCGACAAGGTCGGGCTGACGACCACGCCGGTCTGGCGGCGGATCCGCGAGCTCGAGGACAGCGGCGTGATCCGCCGCTATGCGGCGCTGGTCGACCGCGAGCGCGTCGGGCTCGACATCTGCGTGCTCGCGAACGTGTCGCTCGAGCGGCATTCCGAAGGCGCGGTCGAGGCGTTCGAGCGGCGCGTGTTGTCTTGCTCCGAGATCATCGAGTGTTACGCGCTGACGGGCGAGGCCGACTACGTGATCAAGGTCGTCGTGCCCGACATGAAGGCGTACGACCGCTTCCTGCACGAGGTCGTGTTCCGGATCCCCGGCGTGGCGAGCATCCGCACGAACGTCGTGCTGCGCGAGATCAAGTACGAGACGGCGCTGCCGGTGTGATCGGCCGCGGCGGTTCCGCCTGTCGGCTGCGCGAGGTACAGTTCGATCGCGGATCCTGGGTAACGAAAATGTCGGATCGGTCGGTCGCAACGCGGCGCCTGTCGCTGCTGGGTCGTTTCCGTCTCGACGACGAGCACGGCAACGAGCTCGCAATCAATTCGCGCAAGGCGCGCGCTCTGCTCGCGCTGGTCGCGCTGTCGGGTTCCGGCGGCGTGGAACGCGGGCGCGCGGCTGCGCTGTTGTGGGGCGAGTCGAGCGACGAGCGCGCCCGCCACAACCTGCGCCAGACGCTGTCGGAGCTGCAGCGCGCGATCGCCGTGCCGCTCGCCGCCGGCGAGCGGCTGGTCTGGCCGGCCGACCAGGTGGCGCTCGACGCGCGGGAGTTCGAATCGCTCGTCCGCAGCGACCGGCTCGACGAGCTCGAGCGGGCCGACTCGCTGTACGTCGCGGAGCTGCTGCCGGGATTCGGGATCGGCGAGTCCGGCTTCGACGACTGGCTCGAAGCCGAGCGCCGCCGGCTGGCGCAGCTGTACCGCACGCTCCTCGAGCGGATGCAGCGGCTGCACTCGGCTGCCGGCGATCACGCGGCGGCGATGCGCGTGGCCGAGCGCAGGATCGAAGTCGACCCGGGCGACGAAGCCGCGTGGCGCGAGCTGATCCGCGCCTGCGATGCCGCCGGCCGGCGCGATCTCGCATTGCGCAACTTCCAGCGCTGCTGCGATGCGCTCGCGCGGCATCTCGACGCCGTGCCGAGCCCGCAGACGGTGGCGCTGATCGAGAGCATCCGGCGCAACGTCGCCGCGGTCCCCGATTCGGAATCGGACGCTGCCGGCGATCCGGTCGGCGGGGCGACCGCGCGTGCGGCCGATGCGCGCATCGCGGCCGGCATGGCAGCGCACGCGTCGCGGCATCCGCTGATCGCGGTGCTCGAGCTCGACGGCGTTGCCGACGACCCGCCGCTGCAGGCGCTGGCGGCGTCGCTGACGCAGGCGCTGGTTGCGCAGCTCGACCGCGTCGCCGGCTTCGGCGTCGCTGCCGGCAGCTTCCTGTTCGCGGGCATCGATCCGCGCTCGGCGATCGGCCGACAGATCGTGCACGAGCATCGCGTCGCGTACCTGGTCACCGGGCGCTTGCAGCGCGAGCGCGGCAGGCAGTTGCGGTTGACGATGCAACTGTTCGGCGCCGACGGCCACCACTGCTGGTCGCGACACGCCGAGCTCGCGAGCGGCTGGAGCGCGCGGCAGCGCGACGAGCTGATCGCGTCGATCGTCGGCGGGCTGGAGCGCCAGCTGGCGCTGGATCCGATGCACCGGCGCACCGACCACCTCGTCGACGACGGCTGGCAGAAGGTGCGCGACGCGATGCGGGCGTTGTTCGCGCGCGGATGGTCGGAGGAAGCGGTCGACCATGCCGTGCGTTGCTTCCGCGACGCGATCGACGCCGATCCGGCGCTCGCGCTCGCGCATGCGCAAAAGGGCCTGGTGCTCGCGTTCGGCTCGAAGCTGGGGCTGGTCCGCGGCGAGCGGCTGCTCGAGGAAGCGCGCATCGCCGCGGATCGGGCGATCGCGATTGCGCCGTCCGATTCCGAAGTCCTCGGTTATGCCGGCTGCGCGATCGCCGATCTCGGCGAGCCGCGGCTCGCCTCTCCGCTGCTCGAGCGCGCGGTCGAGGAGAACCCACACAATCCGCAGGCCTGGGGCGCGCTGGGCGCCTGCGAGCTCAGCCTGGCGCGGCCCGACGAAGCCATCGAGCACCTGCAGCGCAGCGTGCGGCTGGGCGCGTCCGATTATCGCCGCTGCGTCTGGCAGACGCTGCTGTCGCGCGCTTTGCTCCACCGTCGGCGCAACGGCGAAGCGATCGAGGCCGCTCGCATCGGCGTTCGCAGCGACATCCACTTCTATCCGGCGTGGCTCGCGCTGGCGGCCGCGCAGTACTGGAGCGGCCAGCGCAGCGAGGCGGCCCGTTCGCTGGCCTGCGCGAAGGCGGTTCGCCCGCGGCTGCGGATCGAGGAGACGTATCCGTGGATCGGGCCCCGACTCGCGCTGCGCCTCGGCGAGATCTGGTCGGCCGCGGCGTCCGAGCGGGTGGGGCCGCGCTGACGGCCGTCTGACGCCCGGCTGACGGGCGAACCGACGGCGCCGTCGGACACTGGGCGCTCCTGGGCAACGAACGAGGAGATTCCCATGACGACGACGACCAGCGAGCCGAGGGCGCCCGCGGCGCCGGACCTCGGCGCGATCAAGCAGCGCCAGCAGGGCGCGTGGTCCTCGGGCGACTACTCGATCGTCGGCACGACGCTGGTGATCGTGTCCGAGCAGCTGTGCGAGGCGGTCGACCTGCGGGCCGGCGAGCGGGTGCTCGACGTCGCGACCGGCAACGGCGTCACGGCGCTGGCAGCGGCTCGCCGCTGGGGCGACGTCACCGGAATCGACTATGTGCCGGCGCTGGTCGAGCGCGCGAAGGAGCGCGCGCAAGCCGATCGGCTTGCCGCCGATTTCCGCGTCGCCGATGCCGAGGCGCTGCCGTTCGACGACGCGTCGTTCGACGTCGTGCTGTCGACGTTCGGCGTGATGTTCACGCCGGACCAGCCGCGGGCCGCGCGCGAGCTGACTCGCGTGTGCCGGCCGGGCGGCCGGATCGGCCTCGCGAACTGGACGCCCGACAGCTACGTCGGCCAGATGTTCAAGCTGATCGCAACCTATGCCCCGCCGCCGGCCGGCGCGCCGTCGCCGATGCAATGGGGCGTCGAGGCGAAGCTGCGGGAATTCTTCGGCGATTCGATCCGGTCGCTCGAGATCGCGCGGCGCCATTTCGATTTCCGCTACCGCGACCCGGCGCATTTCATCGAGGTCTTCCGCGCCTACTACGGGCCGATCCACAAGCTGTACGGCGCGCTGGAGCCGGCGAAGCAGGCGGCGCTGACCGAGGACCTGACGGCGCTGCTGCGGCGATTCGACCGGGGCGGCGACCGGGGGCTGGTCGTGCCGAGCGAGTACCTCGAAGTCATCGCGACGCGGCGCTGACGCACCACCGTTTCCAATGGAGAGACAGACATGAGCAAGATCCGCGACATCACGTTCATCGCAGCCATGGCGGTCGGCGCCGCGTTCGCTCCGACCGCCCTCGCACACGGCGACGGCCACCTGATCGTGTTTCCCGACCAGCTTCAATGGACCGACGTGCCGACGCTGCCGCCCGGCGCGAAGATGGCACGCATCGAAGGCAATCCGTCCGAAGCCAAGCCGTTCGTCGCCCGGCTGAAGTTTCCCCCGGGGTACCGCGTGCCGCCGCACATGCATCCTG
>DATLGW010000824.1:0-2501 GCA_035540315.1 Burkholderiaceae bacterium
GGTCCGATGCGTTCGCCTCGTCGGCGCCGTAGCCGAACGGCAGCGTCCAGAACGTGCCGGGCCGCTCGCCGCGCGCAGTGATCTGTCCGGCCAGCCCGCCGCGCCAGTGGCCGTTCGCTGCGAGCATCCGGCACGCGAGCGCGAACTTCTCGCGCAGCGACCAGGCGGGCAGCTTGACGCGCTGTGCCAGTTCCTTGTCCACCCGTGCGCGAATCGCGTCGTCTGCCAGCGTCTGCATCGAATTCTCCGTTTGCTGCACCGCCCGATCGCACGGCGCAATCAGGGAATTCTACCGCCGCAGACCGGCCGGTTCGGCGGCTCCGGGCAGTGCGCCATCCATGTCAGCGTTCGGCCGCCTGCGCGCGCTCCAGGTCCTGCGCCATCCGCGCGACCTTGTCCTCGTCGATTTCGATTCCCAGCCCCGGTCCGGTCGGCGTGTACGCGCGCATCCGCTCGATCGGAAACGGCTGGGCCAGGTAGTCTTCGGCAATGAACTGCGGCCCGTTCAGGTCGACCGGCAGCGAAATCCCGTACGCGCTGTACAGGTGGACCGACGCCGCGAAACCGATTGGCGCATCCATCAGCCCGCTGCCGATCAGCGTCAGCCCGGCGTTCAGCGCGAGGTCGCACAGCTGGCGCGCATAGTAGATGCCGCCGGTCTTGTTGATCTTGATCGCAATGCCCTCGATCGCCTCGCGCCGGATCAGCTCGATCGCGAACGGGATGCTGATCGTCGCCTCGTCCAGCGCGATCGTCATCGAGCTGGCCGACAGCAGCTTCTTCATCGCGTAGATGTTCGACATCGCGACCGGCTGCTCGAACAGCGTCAGGCCCAGCTTGTCGAACTCGCGGCAGAACCGCAGCGCCTGCTCCAGCGTGTACGCCTGATTCGCGTCGGGCCACACGATCGCCCGCCCCTGCGCCGCGTCGAGCACCGCGCGCACGATGTCGAGGTCGCGGTTCGGATAATGGCCGACCTTGACCTTCAGTCCCTCGTAGCCGTCGGCGATCGCCTGCGCGGTCACCCGCTCGGCCTCTTCGGGCGTCGCGACCGCGATCAGCCGCGCCAGCCGCACGTGATCCTGGCGTTTCGCGCCGAGCCAGCTCTGCAGATTGATGCCGAGCTTGCGGCAGATCAGGTCGTGCACCGCGACGTCGATCGCGTTCTTGGCGATCGGCTGCCCCGGGTCCAGCCCGACCGCGAGCTCCGCGTTCATCTTCTCGTGCAGGCCGGCGATGTCGAACGCGTCATGCCCGATCACCGCAGGTGCCAGATATCGGCGCAGGCTGGTCACGCAGCTCTCGAGCGTCTCGGCCGACCAGCGCCGGCTCGGTCCGCTCTCGCCCCACCCGACGGTGCCGTCGTCGCCGGTCACCCGCACCAGCGCGACCCGCTTGCCCTCGTCGAGGGTCCGCGACGGGCCCCGCGGCAGCGTCAGCGTCCCCTTGAGCGGCATGCGGATCGGAATCACGTCGACTCGCTGGATCTTCATTCAGTATCTCCGCAACGTCCGCGCCCGCCGCAGGCGATCGCCGATCGGGGTGCCGACGGCTTTCTCAGCGATCGTGCCGGATGCAGATCTTGCCGAAGTGCGCGCCGCTCGCCAGGTAATCGAGCGCCTCGCGCAGTTGCTCGAAGCCGAACGTGCGGTCGACGACGGGCCGCAGCCGATGCTGCCCGATCGCGCGCGCCATCGCCTCGAAGCCGTCGCGGCTGCCGACGGTGATGCCCTGCAGCCGCACCTGGCGCGTGACGATCGGGCCGAGGTAGGTCGAAAGCGAGCCGCCGGAGAGCACGCCGATCAGGCTGATCGTGCCGCCGACCCGCACCGCGCGCAGCGACTGCGCGAGCGTCTTCTCGCCGCCGACCTCGATCACGTGATCGGCGCCGTCGCCGCCGATCGCCTGCCGCACCGCCTTGCCCCACTCGGGCACCGTGCGGTAGTTCAGCGTCTCGTCGGCGCCGAGCTTGCGCGCGCGCTCGAGCTTGTCGTCGCTGCTCGAGATCAGCGTCACGTGCGCGCCCAGCAGCTTCGCGAACTGCAGCGCGAACAGCGACACGCCGCCGGTGCCCTGGACCAGCACGCGATCGCCCGGCTGCACCCGGCCGTAGGTGACGATCGCGCTCCAGGCGGTCAGCGCCGCGCACGGCAGCGTCGCGGCCTCCTCGTCGGTCAGATGCGCCGGGACCTGCGCGACGCCGCGCTCGCCGATCACCATCTGCTCGACCATCACGCCGTCGATCGGACCGCCCAGGCTCTGCGTCAGCCGGTCTGCGGTCGGCTCGCCGCCCACGTAGCCCGGCATGAACATCGGGCACACGCGGTCTCCGACGCGAACCCGCGACACGCCCACGCCGACCTCGACGACTTCGCCGACGCCGTCGGAGACCGGCACCAGCGGCAGCTTGCCGGTCAACGACCCGTAGCCGCGCCGCGGCACCACCAGGTCGCGGTAGTTCAGCGACGCCGCCTTCAGCTTCAGCCGGACCTGCCCTGCGC
>DATLGW010000825.1:0-2151 GCA_035540315.1 Burkholderiaceae bacterium
CGCTGCGCATCGATCGGCCCCGGCATCGCATTGCGCACCGTCAGCGCGGCCCGCTCGGTACCGGTGGCCTCGAGCCCGATCTGCAGCTGCGTGCTCGGCAGCCCTTCGCCCCACGCGGCCAGATCGACGCCCTCGGCCTGCGCGCTCAATGCCGTCAGCGCCTGCAGCGGGTCCTGCGCCAGCGGCGCCAGCCGCGCGTCGAGCCGCACCGACGCGCCGCGCGCCTGGCTCGCCGCGCCGACCGACAGCCGTTGCAGATCGCCTCCGACGGTCGCATCGATCGGCGCATCGAGCTGCGCCGGCTCGAAGCGCAACCGCAGCGCCAGCGGATACGGCGCGCGGTCGCCGACCGTGCCGTCGACAGCGCCTCGCCCCCATGGGGTCTGCAGCGCGAAGCGCTCGATTGCGAACCGCGAGCCGTCGTAGTCGGCGGCAAGCGCGATCGCGTCCAGGTCGATCGGCTGCTCGGCGCCGACCGGCGTCACCGACAGTCGGTCGATGCGCGCCTGCTGCAGCGTCAGTCGCAGCGGCAGCTCCAGATGCTCGGGCAGCTGCGGCGGCGATCGCGGTTGCGCCGGCGCGTCCTCCGACTCGTGCAGCCGCAGCTCGACGTGCCGTGCCGACAGCGCGTTCACCACCAGATGCCGCCGCAGCAGCGGCCGCAGCTCGTACTGCAGCCGCACGTCGTGCAGCACCACGTGGACGGTGTCGTCGCGCCACTCCAGGCGGGGCGCGCGGATGTCCCCGTACAGCGACCCGGCCGGCGCATCGATCTGCAGCCGCCCGTCGGTGGCACGCACCGCGCGTTCGGCGGCCCACTGCAGCGTCGCCTCGCGCCCTGCGACCCAGGCCAGCGCGAGCGCCGCCAACACGCCCACCGCCAGCAGCGCCGCCAGCCAACCCGCTGCCCGCTTCAATCGCATCAGAAAACGAAGCCGACCGACAAGTGCCAGCGCCAGCTGCGGATCTGCTCTCCGTACGCCAGGTCGAGCGCAATCGGTCCCAGCGGCGTTCGCACGCGCGCGCCGACGCCGTAACCGGCGAAGGTCCGAAAGCCGCTCAGCGAGTCGGTCGCGTTGCCGCGGTCGTAGAAGACCGCGGCCGACACCAGCTCGGTGATCGGATGCTGGTATTCGACGCTGCCCACCAGCAGGTAACGCCCGGCGAGGATCGCCTGGCCGACCGGCGCGCCCAGCGACAGGTAGTCGTAGCCCCGGATCGAGCGCGAGCCGCCGGCGCGAAACAGGTTCTCCTGCGGGATTCCCGCGCTGTCGCGGGCGAGCACCGCCCCGACCTCGAGGCTCAGGATCAGCCGACCTCCGGCGAATCGTCCTTCGGTGGCGACCGGTATGAACCGCATGCCGCGCGTGTACAGCCGCAGGAAGCTCTGATCGGACCCCAGCGCCTCAGCGGCCCCGGCGACCTGCGCAGTCAGCGTGTAACCCTGCGTCGGGTCGAAGCGCGAGTCGACCCGGCGCAGCGTCCATGAATAGCCGAGCACGACCGCGCGGTTCGTGGTGTCGATCGCCACCCCCGGGGCCGGCGTCACGCGCAGCTGCTCGAACTGATACGACAGCGACGTCAGGTGCTCGGCATCGCCGATCCGGCGGCCGCGGCCGAGCGTTGCCGACGTGCGGTCGGAGCGCGTGTTGTGCAGGTCGAATCGCTCCAGCCGGAATCCGGCGGCCCAGAAGCGACCGTCCTCGTCGTACGGCGAACGCAGGTTCACGATCGTGCGCGGCGCGACTTGGTCCCAGGTCAGCGACGTCTCCAGTTGCCAGGCCCGCCCGAGGAAGTTGCGGTCCTCGTATCCGATCTGGGCCCGGTACCCTTGGTCGGTTCCATAGCCCAAGCCTAGCGTCACCCGCCGCGGCTGCGCCTCCGTGACCGTCACGTCGATCGGAACCAGCCGGGTCTCGCGATCGGCGTCGAGCGCGAACACGTCGGGATAAACCGCGGCCGTCGAGAAATAGCCCGATTCGCGCAGCCGATTCTGATATTCGATGACCCGATCGAGCCGGTAGCGCTCGCCGCGCCGGAACGGCCGCAGCCCGACGACGACGCTGCGGGGATACAGCTTCAGCCCGTGGACCTCGACGTCGCCGAACGACATCAGCGGGCCGGCATCGACCGCCACCGTCAGCGCGGCCG
>DATLGW010000826.1:0-6432 GCA_035540315.1 Burkholderiaceae bacterium
GCACGAGCTGTTGAGCGAAGCGCCGCAACTCGCCGAGGATCGGCGGCAGCTGCTGGCGCTGCTGCCGTCGGGGATGCAGCGCGACCCGAGCCGGATCTTTTCGGCGTTCGCGCGGCTGTCGGCGTTGGCCCGCCTGCTCGAGGACCCGGCCGCGTTGCCGGGCTGGCACACTCCAGGAGCCGACGACGGAACGGTCCATGTCGTTGCCGAGGTTTTCGAAGTGGCGGCGGTGTGTCCGCTGGCCATCGACGATCAGGAGCCGCTGTTCGATCCGATCCTGTTCCGCGATCTGCTACTCGCGGTCGTGCCCGCGCAAGGGCGCGCGTGACGTTGCAGTCGTCGGCGTGAGCTGACGGCCCGATGTCTTCGAACCTGACGCCGATCGAGGGGCCGGCGTGGCGGCTGCCGGGGCTGGTGGTGCTGCGCGCGGTGCAGAACTTCATCGCGGACATGGTGCCGCGGCTCGGGGCGTCGCTGTCGTACTACGCGATGTTCTCGCTGGCGCCGCTGATGGTGGTCACGCTGCTGATCGCGTCGTTCGCGTTCGACAGCGAAGAGGTCCGCGTGTTCGTGATGACCGCGCTGTCCGACACCATCGGGCTGGAGGCGGCACGGGCGCTCGAGCGCGTGATGGACGGACAGCGGCTGCGCGAAACCGGCGGCTGGGGATCGAGCGCGATCGCGCTCGGCGTCACGCTGGCCGGCGCGAGCTTCGTCGTCGCGGAGCTGAAGGCGGCGCTCGATGACATCTTCGGCGCCCGTGCCGCCGCAGTGCAGCCGCCGTGGTACACGCTGGTCACGGTCCGGATCCGGGCGATGTCGATCGTGCTCGTGCTGGCGGTGCTGATGCTGGTGTCGCTGGTGATCAGCACCGTGCTGTCGGCGATCACCGCGCGCTGGGGGCAGATGCTGCCGGGGTGGGCGGCGCTGCTGCAGCTGGCCGACGTGCTGATCGGGCTGGCGCTTGCGGCGGCGCTGTTCTATTTCCTGTACCGGTTCTTTCCGCAGAATCCTCCGTCGCGCCGATCGGCGCTGATCGGCGCGCTGGTCGCCTCGGTGCTGTTCGGGCTGGGCCGCCACTTCATCGCGCTGTACCTGGGAATCGCCGGCACTGCGTCGGCGTGGGGCGCGGCCGGATCGCTGGCCGCGATCCTGGTCTGGGTCTATTTCTCGTCGCAGATCATGCTGTTCGGTGCCGAGGTGGCCAAGGCGACCGGATGCGTGCGGCTGCCGCCGCCCGATCGCGATTCGCGCTGGAGCGCCGCGCCGCGCTGAGCGCGCCGCGGCGGCGGGCGCAGCGTGTCGCGCTCGGATCGTGCGCGCGCGGCAGCGAGCGGCACGCTCGCAATGACCGCCGTGCCCCGCCCCGGTTGCGACTCGACCCGCAGCGAGCCGCGGATCGACAGCAGTCGGTGCCGCATTCCGAGCAGCCCGTGACAGCCCGGCTGCGTGCGCGCGACGTCGAAGCCGCGGCCGTCGTCGTCGATCCGCAGTTCGAGACGGCGTCGCACGCGACGCAGCGTCAGCCGCACGTGGCGGGCGTCGGCGTGCTTCAGCACGTTCGTCAGCGACTCCTGCGCGACGCGGAACAGCACCAGCGCGAGCTCCTCGTCGAGCACCAGATCGCCGGCGATGTCGGTGCTGACCGCGCCGCCGAAGCGGGCACGGTGGGTCTCGGCCAGATTCTCCAGCGCTGCGGCCAGACCGAGATGCGTCAGCGTCGACGGACGCAGGTCTTCGATCAGCCGGCGCTTCAACGCGATCGCGTGGTCCAGCACCGCCCGCAGCGCCGCCAGTTTCTCGCGCACCAGCGGATCGGACTGCTCGAGCTTCGAGTCCAGGTACAACAGATCGAGCCGCGCGGCCGTCAGGCTCGCGCCGAGCTCATCGTGCAGTTCGCGCGCGAGCCGCGCACGCTCGTCCTCTCGGGATCGCTGCAGATGTGCGGCCAGCGCCACCAGCTCGTCGGTCCTCGTGAAAGCGCTCCGCCGCCGGCCCTGCAGCTTCATCGGTACTCCGCGTTGGGCATGGATCCTGCCTAAGGGTGACGACGTTGTGCCGGGCGCCGCCGCGTGCCGGACAAGCATGGCGCATGCCCGAAGCGCGGCCGCGGCCGCGCGGCGAGCGCGCTTGTCGCCGAGCAGGAAATGACCGTCGCTGCCGCTCCCTCGAAGATCCGCGTCGGAATCTGCGACGACCATCCGATCGTGCGTGCCGGATTCCGCCAGTTCATCGCCGACCAGGGCGACATGGAAGTGGCCGCCGAGGCGTCGACCGGCCGCGAGGCGCTCGACATCGCGCGTCACGAGCTCTGCGACGTGATGCTGCTCGACATCGCGTTGCCCGGCCAGAACGGCGTCGACGTGCTGCGGGCGATCAAGCTGGGGCAGCCGCGGTTTCCGGTGCTGATGCTGTCGTCCTACCCCGAGAGCAACTATGCGCTGTCGATGCTCAAGCTGGGCGCCTGCGGGTACCTGCGCAAGGACTGCGAACCCGAGGAGCTGTTGAAGGCGATCCGCACCGCAGCGCGCGGACAGCGCTACGTGACGATGGCCGTGGGCAACCTGCTGGCGAACGGGCTCGACCGCAACGGCGACGAGCCGCCGCACACGGCGCTGTCGGACCGCGAGCTGCAGGTGTTCATGCGGCTGGCGCGCGGAGAGGCAGTGACCGACATCGCGCGCACGCTGAACCTGAGCTTCAAGACGGTCAGCACGTACCGGTCGCGAATCCTCGAGAAGCTCGATGCGCACTCGAATTGCGAGCTGACCTACTACGCGATGAAGCACGGGCTGATCGACTGAGCCGTCGATCAGAAGACGTCAGCCGGCGACGCGCCCTGGATCCGCAGATACGCGAACAGCGCCTCGAGCTCGCGTGATTTGTCGAAGAACGCCGTGGCACCGAGCCGCTGGCAGCGCGCACGCATGTCGTCGGTCGCGTGGTTCGTCAGCACCACGCGGATCCGCGCTGCCGCGCCGGTGGCCTGCAGCCGCTGCAACAGCCCGAAGCCGCTGCCCTGGCGCAGCGCCAGGTCGAGCAGCACCACGTCGACGACGTTTCGCTCGAGCCAATGCCAGGCTTCCGATTCCGAGTCCGCCATTCCCACCACCCGCACGTGGGCCATGGCACTGAGCATCGGGATCAGGCGCTGCCGGATGACCGGCGAGTCCTCGATCAGGAAAGCGTCCATCGCGGCCACGGACTCCGAGCCGCCAAGCTCTCATGACCGGGGGGCGCCGTCCATCGGATTGGCGCGAACCGGCGTGTCGGAGCGCGCCTACTTCGGGCCGCTGCGAGCAGCACACGCCGGCCGGCCGGCGGTGCGGCCGGCCGGCCGGCGTGAGGTCGAGCAACGTCGATTCTCTGCTCAGCCGTCGCCGCTTCACTGCGCGCGCTGCTGCCCGCTCTGCTGACCGGGTTGCTGTTGCGCTGGCGCTCCGGCCGCCGGCATTGCCGCGCCTTCGCGCTGTTGCGCCCCAGGCTGCTGACCCGCCACCGGCTGCGTCGCTGCTCCCGGCGTCGCATCACGTGCAGTCGCATCGCGCAATTCAGGCACCTGCAGCATCGCTTGCTGCGTCGTGTGCAACGCGTCGCGCGCGCGCTCGATCGCCTGCTGGCGCTCCGGACCTGCCGGCTTCTGCGCCAGCGCCTGGATCGCCTCGCGCAGTTCCTGCGCCGCGTTCAGCAGTTTCTGCATCGGCTCGCTGTATTGCGGCTGGGCCGTGCGAACGTCGGCTTGGCCGGCCTGCGGCTGACCGGCCACGGTCGTGCTGGAGCCGTCAGAACGCGCCTGCGCAGGTCCGCCTGCGTGTGCGGGCGCTCCGGACGCCGGGCTCGCGCCGTGCTGTGCGCTGATGCCGGCGCCTGCCGCTGGCTGCTGCGAACCTGCCGCCGGCTGTGCGCCTGCGGTCGGCATCGATTGCCGGTCGGTCGCGGATCGATCGGCCGCGGTGGGGCTGTCCGGAACGATTCGCATCGCGGCCGCATGCACGTAGCTGGCCACGACCCGGTCGCCTTTCTGCAGGTTCTGCAGCGCGGCCTGATCTCCGATCCGCAGCGAGATCTCCTCGTCGTCGCGCGTGCGCAGCGTCGCCTGGCCTTCGTCGCGATTGATTCCGGTCACTTCGGCAACGATCGTGCGATGACCGGCGGCGCGATCCTGCGCACCGGCCTTGTCGTCGGACTTCTGGGCCTGGTCGCTCGACTTCTGGTCGCCCGACTTCTCCGCCTGGCCGCCGCGCACCAGCGACGTCGCCATCGCCTCAGTGTAGGTGACGACGACGCGATCGCCTTCGCTGATGCGGTCGAAGCCTTCGGCGTCTTCTCGGACCCTCACCTGCAGATCCGAGTCGCCGGGACCGTCGATGCGGACCATCCGCTGGTCCTTGTCGATCGACTTCACTTCGCCCCGAATCGTCAGAGTCCGCTGGACCGCGACCGGCGGCGTGACCATCGCCTGCTGCCGCTCGGCAGCGGGCTGCTCTGCGCGGGCACCTTCCTTGCGGTCGGCGCTGTTTTCGGCAAGCGCGGCCGCAGGAACGAATGCCGCCGCAACCGCTGCGGCGAGTAGCTTTCTTGTAATCGGCATAGCTGAATACTCCTGGTGAAACTCGAACAACAAGCGCGGCCGATGCGGGAGGGCTCAGCCGCGCGCGCGTACCCGTTGAACGGGGCAATAAACCGTGCACAGCGCGTGCCCATGCGCTGCCTCGTTCGAGCGAGCCGGTACGCTGCGAATGTCGGCCGCCTCTGACGCGCTCGCGCGGCATCGGCCGCTTTTGCCGGGCATGGCGGCTGCCTATGCTCGACCCTACAGTCAATCGAAATCCTGGGTAGACGATGAAGACGCAACGACTGGCTTCGCTGGGTTCGGCGTATGTGGCGACTCTGGCCGCGCTGGTGCGCACCGAGATGTCCGACGATGCGCAGCAGGCGAAGACTGCAATGGTCCGGCTCGGAATCGCGGGCGGGCTGCTGTTGCTCGGCGCGCTGTGGCTGAATGCCGCCTTGCTGGTGTTCTTCCTGCAGACCGAATATCAGGTGCTCGGGCCGTTGCTGGTCGGCGTGGTGCTGGCGATCGTCGGCTTTCTGCTGATGCGCAGCCGCAAGAGCGCGCTGCCCTCCGAGTATCTGGCCGGCACGCGCGAGGTGTTGCGCAGCGAGCTGATCGCGGTCGGCTTGAAGCAGCCGGAGCCGGAGCGTCAGTTCGGCGCCGATCTGGCCGATCCGAACCGGCCGGCGCCGGTGCCCGAACGGCTGTCGCCCGAAGGCGCGCACGCCCGCATGCGCGATCTGCGCATCCAGATGGGGCAGATCCTGTCGCCGTCGACATCGGCGCATTACGTGCGCGGCGGCGAGCCGCCGCCGGTCGTCGGCTTCCAGCCCAAGAGCAAGACGATGCGCTGGATGTGCCACGCGTGGCAGACCGGCCGGTCGAGCAAGATCGGCGGCGTCGCCGGCGCGGCGGCGACGCTGGCGGCTGCGCGCTATCCGAAGCTGCGGCGATCGATCGCGATGTTCTCGCTGGTGCGCGGGCTGGGCCGCGCCGCCGGCGAGCGCTTGCGCCGCGCCTGATCACGGCGACAGCCGCTCGTCGGGCCAGACCGCAGACTGCGGCAGCAGCGCATTCACGTCCGGCTGCCGCCACGGCCCTTCGACGGTGT
Source organism: Burkholderiaceae bacterium (assembly GCA_035540315.1). Lineage (GTDB taxonomy): Bacteria > Pseudomonadota > Gammaproteobacteria > Burkholderiales > Burkholderiaceae_E > DATLGW01. Next base: position 5,667 of record DATLGW010000826.1, read on the forward strand.
AGCTGCGGCGCAGCGCATTCGTGCCGCGCAGCAGCGTCTGCGCGACCAGCGCGACCAGACCGGCCGCCGGATTCGCGATCGCTGCCGACAGCACCGCCAGGCTGAAGTCGATCCGCGGCTCGACGGTCACGGTCAGGTCGTGCGTCTGCTCGACCAGGCTGCTGGTGCCGCGGATCCGAACGCGCGCATAAGGACCGCGCATCTCGAAGTCGTCGGTCGTCGCGATGCCCTGCCGCAGCGCGAAGCTGCCGCGCATCGAATCGAAGTCGAAGCCGTCGGCATCGACGTCCACGCGCTGGCCGCGCAGCAACGGCCGCAGGCTGAACGCGCTGAGCCAACGCGCGGCACCGACGTCGACCTGGGGAAAGCGCCCGCGCGCGAGCGCCAGCTGCACTTCGCCGCCGATTCGTTCGACGTCCGGCGCGGCCGGCGTTCCGGTCCATCGCAGCCGGCCCGTCGCGGTTCCTTCCCCGGCTGTCAGCAGTCCGTCGTGACCGAGTCGTCGCAGCAGCGCCCCGACGTCGGCCGCGGCCAGCTCGAAGCGCAGCGACGTGAAGCTGCCGACCGCGGATCGGCGCGGTGCCCAGCGACCGCTGACGGCCAGCGTCGCCTCCGGGTTCGTCACGCGCAGCTCGTCGATCCGCCATCGCGGCGACTGCGGATCGAGCTGGGTCGCCTTCAGCAGCGCCGCGCCCAGCGGGATCGCGCCGAGCCGCAGCTCCTCGATCGACATGTCGATGCTGGGCAGCCGCGGCGGCGCCTGCGC
>DATLGW010000827.1:0-6144 GCA_035540315.1 Burkholderiaceae bacterium
AGGGGATGGGCGGGCTTTTGGGCGCGCGGCACGGCAGCGCGACGCTGATCCTGGAGCGGCACTGACATGGCCACGCCCGCTGCTCCGCGCACGATTGCCGCGCCCGTCGTCGAAGCATCCGACAGGCCGTTCTGGGACGCCGCCGCCGCCGGGCGGCTGCTGCTCAAGCGCTGCGGCGACTGCGGCCGTACGCACTTTTATCCGCGGCCGTTGTGCCCGTTCTGCTCCAGCGACCGCACCGAGTGGTGCGAGGCCGCCGGCACCGGCACCGTCTACACGTTCAGCGTGATGCGCCGCGGCACGCCGGTGCCGTACGCGATCGCCTACGTGACGCTCGACGAGGGCGTGACGATGCTGACGAACCTGGTGGACTGCGACCTCGATGCGATCCGCATCGGCGACCGGGTGCGGGTCGTGTTCAAGCCGAGCGACGGCGGGCCGCCGGTGCCGATGTTCACGCCTGCGCGATAATCGGCTGTCCGCGCCGCGCATCGTGCGCAATGGGCGCGCGTTCCCGAGGACTCCGATGACGAAGATCCTGCACCGCCAGGCGCTTGCCCGCTACCCGGTCGCCGTCGCCGGCGAAGGACCCTACCTGATCGACGCCGACGGGCGCCGCTACATCGACGGCAGCGGCGGCGCCGCCGTCTCGTGCCTGGGCCACAGCCATCCGGCGGTGATCGCGGCGATCAAGGCGCAGCTGGACCGGCTGCCGTATGCGCACAGCAGCTTCTTCACGACCGAGGTCGCCGAGCAGCTCGCGTCGCATCTGATCGAGCGTGCGCCCGAGGGCATCGATCACGTCTATTTCGTTTCCGGCGGCTCCGAGGCGATCGAGGCGGCGCTGAAGATGGCACGGCAGTACTTCGTCGAGATCGGTCAGCCCGAGCGCTCGGTGCTGATCGGCCGGCGCCAGAGCTATCACGGCAACACGCTGGGCGCGCTGGCGGTGGGCGGCAACGAATGGCGGCGCCGGCAGTTCGCGCCGCTGCTGATCGACGCGGTGCACGTGTCCCCGTGCTACCCGTACCGCGACCGGCACGTCGGCGAGACGGCCGAGCAGTACGGCGAGCGGCTTGCGCGCGAGCTCGACGAGACGATCCGGCGCATCGGGCCGGGTCGCGTGATCGGATTCGTCGCCGAAACCGTCGTCGGCGCCACGCTGGGGGCGGTGCCGGCGGTGCCCGGGTATTTCCGGCGCGTCCGCGAGGTCTGCGACCGCCACGGCGCGCTGCTGATCCTGGACGAGGTGATGTCGGGAATGGGCCGTACCGGCACGCTGTACGCCTGCGAGCAGGAAGGGGTGGCGCCGGACATCGTCACGATCGCCAAGGGGCTGGGTGCCGGATACCAGCCGATCGGCGCGACGCTGCTGTCGCGCCGCATCTTCGACGCGTTCGCCGGCGGCAGCGGCTTCTTCCAGCACGGCCACACGTACATCGGCCACGCGACCGCATGCGCCGCGGCGCTCGCAGTGCAGCAGACGATCGAGCGCGACGGGTTGCTCGAGCGGGTCCGTTCGCTCGGCGCGCTGCTGGAGCGGCGCCTGCGCGATGCGTTCGGCGGGCATCCGAACGTCGGCGACATCCGCGGCCGCGGGCTGTTCTGGGGCGTCGAATTCGTCGCCGACCGCGCGAGCAAGCGCCCGTTCGACCCGGCGCTGAAGCTGAACGCGCGGCTGAAGCAGGCGGCGCTGGCGCAGGGACTGCTGGTGTATCCGATGGGCGGCACGATCGACGGCCGGCACGGCGACCACGTGCTGCTCGCGCCTCCGTTCATCCTGGCCGATGCGCAGGTCGACGAGATCGTCGAGCGGCTGGCCCGGGCATTCGAGTCGACGCTGGGGGCTCTGCCCGCCTCGGCACAGGCGGCTCGGGCATAATCGGCTCGACATGCCGGTCGCCCGCGTGCGACCGCGGGGCATCGTTGGACCACTGACACAGGAGACGATGATGAAATCGAAGGTAGCGGGCTTGGCCAGCATTTCGGCCTTCGTGGCCGCTGCGCTCGTCGGCGCAAGCGTCCCGATCGACGCGCAGGCGCAGCAGCGAGCGCAGCAGCGATTCATCACGATCGGCACCGGCGGGGTGACCGGGGTGTATTACGCCGCGGGCGGCGCGATCTGCCGTCTCGTCAACAAGGACCGCGCGAAGCACGGGATCCGCTGCTCGGTCGAATCGACCGGCGGCTCGGTATTCAACATCAACACGATCCGCGCCGGCGAGCTCGACCTGGGCGTCGCGCAGTCGGACGTGCATTTCAACGCGACCAAAGGCGAGGCGCAGTTCAAGGACGCCGGTCCGATGCAGGACCTGCGGGCGGTGTTCTCGCTGCATCCGGAGCCGTTCACGCTGGTCGCGCGCAAGGACGCGGGCATCAAGAACTTCAACGACCTCAAGGGCAAGCGCGTGAACGTCGGCAATCCCGGCTCGGGAACGCGCGCGTCGTTCGAGGAGCTGCTGAAGGCCAAAGGTTGGTCGATGCGCGACTTCGCGCTGGCGGCCGAGCTGCGCGCCGACGAGCACGGGCCGGCGCTGTGCGACGGCAAGATCGACGCGTTCTTCTACGGCGTCGGCCATCCGAGCGCGAACATCCAGGATCCGACGACGACCTGCGGTGCGCAGCTCGCATCGATCACCGGCCCCGAGGTCGACAAGCTGGTCCAGGAGCGCCCGTACTACGCGAAAGCCAAGATCCCGGGCGGGCTGTACCCGAACAACCCGCAAGGCGCCGAGACCTACGGCGTGCTGGCGACGATGGTCGCGTCGGCGAAGACTCCGCCCGAGGTCGTCTACCAGGTCGTGCGCGCGGTGTTCGAGAACTTCGACGAGTTCCGCAAGCTGCATCCGGCGCTCGCTAACCTGCAGCCCGAGAACATGGTCAAGGACGGGCTGTCGGCGCCGCTGCACGAAGGCGCGGCGAAGTACTACAAGGAGCGCGGCTGGATCAAGTGATGCGTCCGGCGGCGCGCCGCGGTCGGCGCGCCACCGCGTTGCTTCAGGGGGCGCCGTCGGCGCCCCTTTTGCTGCCCGGTTAGAATCCGCCGACGCCCCGGCGACGCGGTGCCGGAACCGCTGCCCAGGAGAAGGACGTGGCCGAACGCGCACCTCCGCAGTTGCCCGACGATCTGTTGCAGCAGCTGGTCGAGGACACCGACACCGGCGGGCGCAAGCCTTCGGCGCCGGTCGCGCGACTGATCGCAACGATCGCGGTCGCGTGGACCCTGTTCCAGCTGTGGTACGCGTCGCCGCTGCCGTTCGCGCTGGGCATCGGCGTGATCAACGACACGATCGCACGCTCGATCCACCTCGCGTTCGGCGTGCTGCTCGCTTTCCTCGCGTATCCTGCATTCCGCTGGTCGCCGCGCAAGCGGATTCCGTGGGTCGATTGGGCGCTCGCGGTCGTCGCCTGCTTCTGCGCCGCCTACATCGCGCTGTTCTCCGATCAGCTCGCGCTGCGCCCCGGCCAGCCGACGACGGCCGACATCTGGGTCGCGACGATCGGCCTGGTGCTGCTGCTCGAGGCGACGCGCCGCGCGATCGGCTGGCCGATGGCCGCGCTCGCGTGCGTGTTCATCGCCTACAGCTTCCTCGGGCCGCACATGCCCGAGGCGATCATGCACAAGGGCGTGTCGCTGAACCGGCTGCTGTCGCACCAGTGGCTGACGACCGAAGGCGTGTTCGGCGTCGCGCTCGGCGTATCGACGTCGTACATCTTCATCTTCGTGCTGTTCGGCGCGCTGCTCGAGAAGGTGGGGGCGGCGAACTACATGATGCAGGTCGCGTTCGCGCTGCTCGGGCATCTGCGCGGCGGACCGGCGAAGGTCGCCGTCGTTTCGTCCGGGCTGAACGGCATCGTGTCGGGTTCGTCGGTCAGCAACGTCGTCGCCGGCGGCGTGTTCACGATCCCGCTGATGAAGCGAGCCGGCTACGGCGGCGTGAAGGCCGGCGCGATCGAGACGTCGTCGTCGGTGAACGGCCAGCTGATGCCGCCGGTGATGGGAGCGGCCGCGTTCCTGATGGTCGAGTACGTCGGCATCCCGTACAGCGAGATCATCAAGCACGCGTTCCTGCCGGCGCTGATCTCGTACATCGCGCTGTTCTACATCGTGCACCTGGAGGCGCTGAAGCTCGGCCTGGAGCCGATGGTAGCGGGCCGGCCGCGCACGCCGCTCGAGCGGCTCGCGGCGGCCGGCATCGGACTCGCCGGGACGATCGTCGCGATCGCCGTCATCTACTACGTCGTCAGCGCGATCAGCTGGCTGGCGGCCGGCACCGGGCTGTGGGTGATGCTGGTCGCGCTGGCCGCGGCCTACGTGGCGATCCTCGCGATCGCGGCACGTCGCGAGGAGATCGACTTCGCGCGCTTCGACATGGATCGCCAACCCGAGGCGTGGCCGACGGTTCGCGGCGGGCTCGATTTCCTGATCCCGATCGGCGTGCTCGTCTGGACGCTGATGATCGAGCAGATCTCGCCGCCGCTGTCGGCGTTCTGGGCGGTGTGCACGCTGCTCGCGATGATCGTCACGCGCCCGGCGCTGGTCGCGCTGCTGCGGCGCAAGCCGATCGTGGCCGGCGAGGTCTGGCGCGGGCTGCAGCAGCTGTGGGAAGGGCTCGCCTACGGCGCGCGCAACATGATCGGCATCGCGGTGGCGACCGCGACTGCGGGCGTGATCGTCGGCTCGGTCACGCTGACCGGCGTCGGTCTGATGATGACCGAGTTCGTCGAATTCGTGTCCGGCGGCAACCTGCTGGCGATGCTGGTGTTCACCGCGTTCGTCTGCCTGGTCCTCGGGCTGGGCGTGCCGACGACGGCGAACTACATCCTGATGGCGACGCTGATGGCGCCGGTGATCGTCGAGCTGGCCGCGCAGGGCGGGCTCGCGGTGCCGCTGATCGCCGTGCACCTGTTCGTCTTCTATTTCGGGATCATGGGCGATATCACGCCGCCGGTCGGGCTGGCGACGTTCGCCGCGTCGGCGATCTCGGGGGAGGATCCGATCAAGACCGGCGTGCAGGGCGCGATCTACGCGTCGCGTACCGTGATCCTGCCGTTCATCTTCATCTTCAACCCGACGCTGCTGCTGATCGGCGTGACCACCTGGTGGGGCGTGGTGCTGGTGGCCGCCAGCGCGACGGTTGCAATGCTGCTGTTCTCGAACGTGACGATGTACTGGATGCGGGTGCGGTTGCGGCTGTGGGAGTGGGTCGTGCTGTTCATCGCGATGGTGCTGCTGTTGCGGCCGGACATGCTGTGGGACCGGATCTTCGATCCGTACGAGCACCGGCCGCCGACGCAGGTGTACGCGGTCGCCGCCGAGATCCCGCAGGGGCAGCGGCTGGTGCTGCACCTGACCGGCATCACGCTGGAGGGGCGCGAGATCGACAAGGTCGTCGCGGTGCCGCTGGGCGATGCGCCCGCCGGCGTCACCGACCCGGCGGCGATCGGTCGCGAGCGGCTGCGCGCGATCGGGTTGACGCTGACCGCGCTGGGCCAACAGGTGCAGGTCGCGAACGTGCAGTTCGGCTCGTATGCGCGGCGCCTGGGCATCGAGCAGGGGTTCGAGGTCACCGAGGTGCTGACGCCGGCCGAGCGGCCGTCGATGTATTGGGTGTACTTGCCGGCATTCCTGATGGCGGCCTTCGTGTGGTGGACGCAGGGGCGGCGATTGCCGCAGCCGAGGCGCGGGGGTGCCGCCGCGGCTTGACGATGCTGCCGGCACGGCCCGCGATATGAAGCGCGCCGTCCGCAGCAGGCGCGGCGGTAGAATCGCGCGGTGAGCGCTACCCCCCGAACATCGGATCCCGACTCAGGCCGGCCTGACCTGCAGCGCGATTCCGTGGACGTGCTGCAGCCTGCCGATCGGCCGGAGGAACGCCGCTGGTCCGACGTGCGCCAGACCGTGTCGCGCGAGCGGCAGCAGGCGATCGTCGCCGCGCTCGAGCGCGTGCTGCCGCCGGCGGCGGTGCTGCACACGCCCGAGGACACGCGTCCGTACGAATGCGATGGCCTGTCGGCGTTCCGCCAGCTGCCGGTCGCGGTCGTGCTGCCCGAGACCGAGGCGCAGGTCTGCGCGGTGCTGCGGGCCTGCCGCGATGCCGACGTGCCGGTGGTCGCACGCGGCGCCGGCACGAGCCTGTCGGG
>DATLGW010000828.1:0-1528 GCA_035540315.1 Burkholderiaceae bacterium
GGTGTAGCCCGAGCGCGTCGTGAAGCATCCGGCGCCGCACAGCGTCAGCGTCGCCGACTGCATGAACGCGAGCGACGCCGCCGACGGGTCGAGCCGCGCCAGCACCGCTTCGGCCGCCGGCCCCTGCAGCGCGATCAGCGCCGCGTCGATCCACTCGAACGCGATTCGCGGGCAGCGCTGGCGCAGCAGTCCGATGTCCTTGTCGCGGTTGCCGGCGTTGACGACCAGACGCACCTCGTCGCCGAGGTTCGTCAGCATCAGGTCGTCCTCGATGCCGCCCGCGTCGTTGAGCAGGAACGAGTATTTCTGCAGCCCCGGCGGCCAGCCGTCGAAATCGACCGGCAGCGCTGCCTCGAGCGCGCGCTGCAGCTGCGGGCCGGTCGCGCGGATCTGCCCCATGTGCGACACGTCGAACAGTCCCGCCGCCTCGCGCGTGTGCAGGTGCTCTGCCTTCAGTCCGGCCGGATACTGGATCGGCATGTCGTAGCCGGCGAACGGCCCCATCCGCGCGCCGAGCTCGCGGTGCAGCGCATCGAGCGGAATGCGTTGCGGGCCGCTCATCGCCGTCTCCCGAGCCGCTCGATCAGCAGCCAGATTCCGATCACGATCAGGATCAGCGGCCACCAGCGCTCCAGCAGCTGGCGCACGTCGGCGAGCGGCACGACGCCGAAGTTGTGCAGCAGGAACACCACGCCGATCGCGATCAGCAGCAGCGGACCCAGCAGCGAGCGCATCATCGAATCTCCGTCGCAACCTTGGCGCGTGCGGCGCTCATGCGTACTCCGACACCGGCGGGCAGGTGCAGACCAGATTGCGGTCGCCGGCGGCATTGTCGATGCGCTTGACGCTGGGCCAGAACTTCGCGTCGCGCAGGTACGGCAGCGGGAACGCGGCCAGCTCGCGGCTGTAGCCGTGCCGCCAGTCGCCGGCGATCTCGGCGGCCGTGTGCGGCGCGTTCCTCAGCGGGTTGTCGCCGCGGTCGAGCTCGCCCGACGCGATCCGCTCGAGCTCGCCGTGGATCGAGATCATCGCGTCGCAGAAGCGGTCCAGCTCGGGCTTCGACTCGGACTCGGTGGGCTCGATCATCAGCGTGTCCGGCACCGGGAACGACAGCGTCGGCGCATGAAAGCCGTAGTCCATCAAGCGCTTCGCGACGTCCTCGGCGGTCACGCCGTAGCGCGCCTTCAGCTGCCGCAGATCCAGGATGCACTCGTGCGCGACGCGTCCGTTCGCGCCGGCGTACAGCACCGGGAAATGGTCGCGCAGCCGGTTCGCGATGTAGTTCGCGTTCAGGATCGCGACCTCGGTCGCCGCCCGGATCCCCGAGCCGCCCATCATCCGGATGTACATCCACGAGATCGTCGTGATCAGCGCGCTGCCGTACGGAGCCGCCGACACGCTGTTGGCCTCTTCGGCTGCGCCGAACGGATCGCTGGCGACGAACGGCGCCAGGTGCGCGGCGACCGCGATCGGTCCCATGCCGGGGCCGCCGCCGCCGTGCGGAATGCAGAACGTCTTGTGCAGGTTC
>DATLGW010000829.1:0-4362 GCA_035540315.1 Burkholderiaceae bacterium
GGCCACGCGAATCAGCTCCGCGGGATTCCGCTGACGCCGCGACACCGGTTCCGGGTCGCGTCGCACTCGAAGACGTTTTCCGCCGCCGCCGTGATGAAGCTGCGCGAACAGCGCAGGCTCAAGCTCGACGATCGCGTCGGCACGTTCGTCGACCGATTGCATCGCTCGGTTGCCGATGTGACGCTCGCACAGCTGCTGTCGCACTCGGCAGGGCTGGTTCGCGACGGCGCGGACACGACGCAGTGGGCGCTGCGCCGTCCGTACAAGGACGAGTCGGAAGTTCGCGAAGACCTCGCGGGCGGCACGACGATCGAACCGAACACCCGCTTCAAGTATTCGAACCACGGTTTCGCGCTGATCGGGCTGGCGATCGAGGCGATCACCGGCGAGCGCTACCGCGACTGGCTCGCGCGCGAGATCATCGGCGCCGCCGGCTTGCACGAGACGCTGCCCGACGCACCGGTCCCGAAAGGCACGCCGCTCGCGGCAAGCCACACGGCGGAGCTGCCGCTCGGGCGCCGGCTGGTCGTTCCGAACGACGACTCGCTGCGGGCGCTGGTACCGGCGGGCGGCGTCGTCAGCACCGCCGCCGATCTCGTCCGATTCTTCGCTTCGCTGTCGCCCGGCGCGAAGCGAAGCGTTCTGTCGGTGGCGAGCCGGCGCGAAATGATCCGCCGGCAGTGGCGCGATCCGGATGCCGCCCTCGAGCGCTGGTACGGGCTCGGCACCCTCTGCGGCAGTCTCGCGGACTGGCACTGGTTCGGCCACTCCGGCTCGTTGCCAGGCCACATGACCCGCACCGCCGTCGTGCCGGCGCACGACCTGGCCGTGTCGGTTCTGACGAACTGCAACGACGGCCTGCCGTGGCCGTGGCTCGACGGCTGCCTGCACGTGCTGCGCAGCTACGCCCGCGGCGGCCCGCCGTCGGCGCGCACCGCCGAATGGACCGGGCGCTGGTGGAGCCCGTGGGCCGCCGTCGATCTGGTGCCGATGAAGGACAAGGTGCTGGTCGCGAATCCGCAGTGGCCGAATCCGATGCTCGATGCGAGCGAGATCGAGGTCGAGCGCCCGGCGCGGTCAGACCGCAAGCAAGCCGCGCAGCTAAACGGCACGATCGCCCGGGCGACCGGCTTCGCCAGCCACGGCGAGCCGGTCCGGCTGATCCGCGACCGGCGCGGCAACGCGTCTACGTTGTGGCTCGCGGGTCAGCAGCTGCTGCCCGAAGCCGACGCGATCGCAGACCTGCAACAGCGCTTCGGCCGCGACCGCTGATCCCGGCTGGGTCGTGCGGCGCGACCGCCGCGCATCCCGGTGCGGACGCCGGCCGTCCGCCCGCAGCCACCGGAAACGGCGGTCGTCCCGATACTGGCGGCGATGACGCTGTGGATGGAGTCCGCATGATCGCCGCGTTCACGGCCGGTACCGGCAGCCTGACCGCCACCGGCGCTGCGATGTTCGCGGCCTCGGTGGTGCTGGTGCTGTTCTCGGGGCTGGGGCTGGCGCTGGGGCTGCTGCGCGACCGGGCCGCCTTGCTCGCCGGCGGCAGCGCCGCGGCGGGCGCGGTCGCGCTGTCGCTGTTCGACCCCTTGACTGTGCGCGCGCCGGCCGCCGTCGAGGCGTTGCGGTTCGCGACCGTCGTCTTCGCGTTGCTGCTTCACGCGGGGCTCGTCGTCGGCGCGGCGCGGACGCTGCTGCGGCCGGGACCGGCGATGCCGCCGCCGCCGCGGTGGCCGGTCGTGGTCGCGCTGGCCATGCTGGTGGCCGCGGCGGCATTCGATGCGGCGCTTTCCGCGCGCGCGAGTCCGCCGATCGTGTCGATCTACCTGATCGCCGTTCCCGCGAGCTCGCTGCTGACGATCGGCGCGTGCCTGCTGGCATTCGTGCGGCGTCACGACGCGGCGGAGCGCGCGCAGCGGCGCTCGCTGGAATCGGCGCTGAAGTTCCGGCACGTGTATTACACGGTTCCGGTGGGTCTGGTCTCGGTCGCACCGGACGGTCAGGTGCTGCGCTGGAACGACGTGGCTGCGCAGTTCTTTCCGCACGCGCTCGTCGCCGGCCGGGTCAACATGCTGCCCACAGTGCTCGGCGCCGAGCACGCGGCTGCGCTGCTCGAGCAGGCGTCGGCAGACAAGCCGTACCGGACCGAGCTGCGCTACGACGACGCGCGCGGCGCGATGCCTCGCGTGCTGTCGCTCGAAGCCCGACGCGCGGCCGAATCGGTCGAGATCACGTTGACCGACATCTCCGAGCGCAGTGCGCTGATGCACACGCTCGAGAACATGGCGTACCACGACTTCCTGACGGACGTGCTGAACCGCCGCGGCCTCGAACGCGAGCTCGACCGTCTCGCCGCAGCCGCCGGCGCGCTGCCGTTCTCGCTGATCTACGTCGACCTCGACCGCTTCAAGGCCATCAACGACGTGTACGGCCACGCAACCGGCGACCGGATCGTGATCGAGGTCGCGAAGCGCCTGCGGCAGCACGTGCCGTCGGGCGCATCCGTGGGCCGTGTCGGCGGCGACGAATTCGTCGCGGTGCTGCCGGGAATGCGGCTTTCGGCCGCGAAGGCCGAAGCCGTCGCGCTGATGAAGGCGCTGACCGACGACAGCTATCCGGTCGACGGCCTGGTGCTCGACATCGAGGCGAGCCTCGGCGTGATCGAGGCGGCGCGCGGCGCCAGCACGCGCGAGCTCCTCGCCTATGCGGACGAGGCGTGCGCGTCATCGAAGAAGAACGGCGGGGGGCGGATCACCGCGCTCGAGTCCTCCGACGAGCTGCTCAGCAACTACCGCGCCGAGTTGCGTTTCAGCACGCAGCTGCGCTCGGGTCTTGCGACCGAGCGGCTGCGGATCCACGCGCAGCCGATCGTGCCGCTGCAGGCGGATTCGGGCACGCTGTGCTACGAGGTGCTGCTGCGCGCGATCGGCGACAAGGGCGTGCCCGAGCCGCCGGCGCGACTGATCGCGGCCGCCGAACGGCACGGCGGCATGAGCGCGATCGACCGCTTCGTGCTGCAGACGACGCTGTCGCACCTGAGCGAGCATCCGGCGCACCTGGCCGAGCTCGGCTTCGTGTGCGTGAACCTCAGCGGCGTTTCGCTGAACGACGAGCGGTTCCGGCGCGACGCGACCGCGATGCTCGGCGCGCATCCGGACGCAGCGAAAAAGCTGTGCCTCGAGATCACCGAGTCGGTCGCGCTGCTCGACGTGAACACGACGCGGCGCTTCGTCGACCAGATGCAGCGGATCGGCGTGCGCATCGCGCTCGACGACTTCGGCGCCGGCTACACGTCGTTCGCCTACCTGAAGGACATCCCGGCGTCGCTGATCAAGATCGACGGGCAGTTCATCGTCGATCTGTCGCGCAACGTCAAGCACCAGGGAATCATTCGCGCAATGGAGCAGCTCGCGCGCGAGCTCGGCATGCGGTGCGTGGCCGAGTGGGTCGAGGACGTTCCGACGCTGGCGCGGCTGCTGCAGATCGGCATCGATTATGCGCAGGGGTTCGCGCTGTCGAAGTCGCGGCCGCTCGAGCACTGGCTGACCGCGCGGCCCGATCTCGCACCGCTCGATTCCGCCCGCAGCCAACTGATCGCCGAGGCGATCTGCTCGCGCAGCTGCGGCGCGCCGATCGCCTCGGCGATCAGTTGGCTGCGGGCGGGCACGCGGCTGCAGGAGTACGAAATCACCGGCGTCATCGGTCAGGGCGGCTTCGGCATCGTCTATGCCGCCCACGACGTCGCGCTGGATCGACAGGTCGCGATCAAGGAGTTCCTGCCGGCGCAGCTCGCGTTTCGGGGCGCCGACGGCCGCATCGAGCCCAGTTCGGACAAGGCGGCCCGGACATTCCGGCTGGGACTGCGCAGCTTCCTGAACGAGGCGCAGCTGCTGGCGCGATTCCGCCATCCGGCGCTGGTCGAGGTGCTGCGGTTCTGGGAGCAGGACGGCACCGCGTACCTGGTGATGCCGCTGTACCGTGGCAAGACGTTGCTGCGCTTCGTGCGCGAGGAGCCGCACCGCGTCGATCCGAGCTGGATCCGATCGCTGCTCGCCCCGCTGCTGGGCGCGCTCGAGCACATGCACGCGGCCGATTGTCTGCACCGCGACATCTCGCCCGAGAACATCCTGATCCTCGACAACGGCGCGCCGATGCTGCTCGACCTGGGGGCGGCGCGCCGCGTGATCGGCGGCCATGCGCAAGCGCTGACGGTGATGCTCAAGCCCGGCTACGCGCCGATCGAGCAATACGTCGACGACCCGACGCTGCGTCAGGGCCCGTGGACGGACCTGTATGCGCTCGCGTGCGTGCTGTATCTGGGCCTCACCGGCAAGGCGCCGCCGGCGGCGCCTTGCCGGTGAGGCC
>DATLGW010000830.1:0-4209 GCA_035540315.1 Burkholderiaceae bacterium
CTCGTGCGCCGCATGCATGTCGACCAGCACCAGGCCGGCGGCGTTCTGCGCGACGATGTAGACGCCGTGCACCAGGCCCAGCGCATAACCGAGCGGCGGCATCGACGGGTCCTGCGCGGCAGGCATTGCGGCGGGTTTTGCGGCCGGCATGTTCGGCAGCGGCGGCGAGTCGAAGATCCGCAGCGCATCGGGCGCATGGAACTGCAGCGCCGCCGACAGCTGCTGCGGCGACGGCCGATTCGAGAACACCGCGTCAGGCGCTCGCGACGGCGCCGCCGCGCCGGGCTCGCGCACGGCGCCGCGGCCGCTCGCGTCGGCGAACGCCGCCGATTCGTTGCCGGCCGAGTCGTGCGCCCACTGCAGCACCGGCGCGCCCGCGGCCACGCGCAGCGCCTCGCTGACCGCATGGAACACCGCACGGTGGATCGCCTGCGAATCGCGGAAGCGGACCTCGATCTTGGCCGGATGCACGTTGACGTCGACGGTTTCGGGGTCGACCCGCACGAACAGGCAATACGCCGGATGCCGGTCGCCGTGCAGCACGTCGGCATAGGCCTGGCGCACTGCGTGCGACAGCAGGCGGTCGCGAACGAAGCGGCCGTTGACGAACAGGAACTGACGGTCGGCACGGCTGCGCGACGCGGTCGGCAGCCCGAGCAGGCCGTGCAGCCGGAACGATCCCGCAGCGCGATCGAGCGTTCGCGCCGGCAGCTCGTGCCCGAGCCCCAGCGCTGCGCGCTGCGACCAGTCCGCCGCCGGCCAGCTCTCGACGCGACGGCCGTCGACGTAGCCGAAGAACGCCGTGCCCGGGTGGGCCAGCGCGACCCGCCGGAACGCGTCCAGGCAGTGCGCGGTTTCGGTCGCCTGCGACTTCAGGAACTTGCGCCGCGCCGGCGTCCCCGAATACAGCTCGAACACCTCGACGGTCGTGCCGACCTGGCGCGCAGCGGGGCGCAGCGCGCCGGTTTCGCTGTCGATCGCGTTCGCGGCATCGGCTGCGGCGCTGCGGCTGGTGATCAGCACCCGCGCCACCGAAGCGATCGCCGCCAGCGCCTCGCCGCGAAAGCCGAGCGTCTCGACCCGCTCGAGCTCGTCGAGCGTGCCGATCTTGCTGGTCGCGTGTCGCGCCAATGCCAGCGGCAGCTCGTCGGCTGGGATTCCGCGTCCGTCGTCGGCGACGACGATGCGCTTGACGCCGCCTTCCTCGAGCCGCAGCTCGATCCGCGATGCGCCCGCGTCGACCGCGTTCTCCAGCAGCTCCTTGACGACCGAAGCCGGCCGTTCGACGACCTCGCCGGCGGCGATCTGACCGATCAGCGGCTCGGGAAGGCGGCGAATCGGCCGTCGCAATCCCGCTTGCGGCGTGGCATCGTTCATCGGCCGATTATATGTTCCGCGTATCATGCCGCCGATGATCGAGACCCTCGCGCCGCTCATCGACCTGTTCCTGCACCTGGACAAGCATCTGCAGGTCGTCGTCGAGAGCTACGGCGTGTGGGTCTACGCGCTGCTGTTCGCGATCATCTTCATCGAGACCGGCCTGGTCGTGATGCCGTTCCTGCCGGGGGACTCGCTGCTGTTCGTCGCCGGCACGATCGCGGCGGTCGGCGGAATGAACCTGCCGCTGCTTGCGGCGCTGCTGATCCTGGCGGCAGTTCTGGGCGACGCGGTCAATTATTCGGTCGGCCGCGCGATCGGACCGCAGGTGTTCCGCTGGGAGCAGTCGCGGCTGTTCAACAAGCGCGCGTTCGAGCGGACTCACGCGTTCTACGAACGGCATGGCCCGATCACGATCATCGTTGCGCGGTTCCTGCCGTTTGCCCGCACGTTCGCGCCGTTCGTGGCCGGCATCGCGCAGATGCGCTATCCCCGGTTCAGCACTACAACGTGGTCGGCGCGGTGCTGTGGGTCGTCAGCCTGACGACACTGGGCTTCCTGACCGGTAACCTGCAGTGGGTCAAGTCGAATTTCTCGCTGGTGACGCTGGCGATGATCGTCATTCCGGGGTTGCCGGCGCTGTTCGAGATCCTGCGGCACACGGCATGGCGCCGGCTGAAACCCCTGCCGCCGCAGGCGTCGTAGCCGGCGAGCAGCCGCTGGGCGCCGGCGGCGCGCTGCCGCACGTCGTCATCGTCGGTTGCGGCTTCGGCGGGCTGTCGGCGGCGCGCCGCCTGAAGCGGGCCGCGGTGCGCGTGACGCTGATCGATCGCGCGAACCATCATCTGTTCCAGCCGCTGCTGTACCAGGTCGCCACCGGCGGGTTGTCGGGTCCGGCGATTGCCGCGCCGATCCGGCGCGTGCTGCGCGGCCAGATCAACGCGACGATGCTGATGGCCGACGTGTGCGCGATCGAGCCGCAGGCCCGCGAGGTGGCGCTGCGCGACGGCCGGCGGATCTCGTACGATTACCTGGTCCTCGCCACCGGCGCGACCCACAGCTATTTCGGCAACGAGCGCTGGGCCGTGCACGCGCCGGGACTGAAGACGCTCGACGATGCGCTGGAGATCCGGCGCCGGATCCTGCTCGCGTTCGAGCGAGCCGAGCTCGAGGACGACGACGAGCGACGGCGCCCGTGGCTGACGTTCGTCGTGATCGGCGGCGGCCCGACCGGGGTCGAGCTCGCCGGAACGCTGGCCGAGATCGCGCGGCACACGCTGCGCGGCGAGTTTCGCCGCTTCGACCCGAAGCAGGCGAAGGTGCTGCTGCTCGAAGGCGGCGAGCGGGTGTTGTCGGCCTATCCGCCGGATCTGTCGCAGCGGGCGGCCGAGCAGCTGCGCCGGCTCGGCGTGACGCTGCGAACCGGCGCCCTCGCCAGCGACATCGACGAATACGGCGTGCGCGTCGGCGACGAGCGGATCGAAGCGCGCACCGTGTTGTGGGCCGCCGGCGTCGCCGCATCGCCGCTCGGGCGTTGCCTGAACGTCGATACCGATCGGGCCGGGCGCGTTCCGGTCGAACCCGACCTGTCGGTGCCGGGGCATCCGGAGATCTTCGTGATCGGCGACCTGGCGAGCGTGCGCAGCGACGGCAAGCCGGTCCCGGGCGTGGCGCCGGCAGCCAAGCAAATGGGCCGCGTCGCAGCGGACAACATCGTCGCCCGCATCGGCCATCAGCCGACGCGGCCGTTTCGTTACCGCGATTACGGCTCGCTCGCGACGATCGGGCGCGCCGCGGCCGTCGCGCAGGTCGGCGGCATGAAGCTGTGGGGCTTGCCCGCCTGGCTGTTCTGGTTGTTCGTGCACATCTTCTTCCTGATCGGATTCCGCAACCGGCTGGTCGTGCTGTTCGACTGGGCCTGGGCGTACTGGACGTTCGAGCGCTCGGCGCGGATCGTGGCCGATCCGCATCCGCGCGACAGCGGCTGACGGCAGGCGTCTCGACGCAATCGACTCGCCGGTGTTTCGACGCGCCGAACCCGCGCGGAACCGCTACGCGGCGCTGCCCGGGTGCGCCGGCAGGTGCGCGGCGAAATAGTTGCGGATGCCGTTGAAGATCGCGTTCGCGATCCGGGCCTGATAACGCGGATCGCGCAGCCGGCGCTCCTCGTCGGGATTGCTGATGAACGCGGTCTCGACCAGCACCGACGGAATGTCGGGCGCGCGCAGCACCATGAATCCCGCCTCCTCGACCGAGGCCTTGTGCAGCGTGCCCACTGACGACAGCTGATCCAGCACCGCCGATGCCAACCGCCGGCTGTGATCGAGCTGCACGGTCGTCGACATGTCGAGCAGCACCTTGGCGACCTCGCGATTGCGCCCCGGCAGGCCGACGCCGCCGATCAGGTCGGAGCGGTTCTCGCGCGACGCGAGCCAGCGCGCGCCGACGCTGCTGGCGCGTTTTTCCGACAGCACGAACACCGAGGCGCCGCGCGCTTTCGGGTTGACGAACGCATCGGCATGGATCGATACGAACAGGTCCGCCTGCGCGCGGCGCGCCTTCTCGACCCGCGCCGCCAGCGATACGAAGTAATCCGAGTCGCGCGTCAGGAATGCGCGCATCTGCGGTTCGGCATTGATGCGATCGCGCAGGCGCAGCGCGATCGCCAGCACCACGTCCTTCTCCTTGGTGCCGCGCCGCCCGATCGCGCCCGGGTCCTCGCCGCCGTGGCCCGGATCGATTGCGATGGTCAGCGGTCGTGCCGCGGTCGACGGGCGAACCGGGTCGCTTGCGCGGCCGACCGGGGTCTTGCCCACGCGGCCGCCGCGATGC
>DATLGW010000831.1:0-3287 GCA_035540315.1 Burkholderiaceae bacterium
TCGCGCGCGAACTGGGCCCACGACGGATCCGGGTCAATGCGATTTCGCCGGCCGTGGTCGAAACCGACATGACCCGTGACGTGCTGACCCCGCAGCTGCGCGACAAGGCGCTCGCCCGCGTGCCGCTGGGCCGGCTCGCGCACGCCGAAGACATCGCCGAGGCAGTCGTGTTCCTGTGCTCGGACGCGGCCGGCTTCGTCACCGGCGCGACGCTGCCGGTCGACGGTGGCTTCCTGACGACGTGATCGAGACGACGCTGGGCGGACTGACGCTGGCGAGCGCGCTCGCCGCGGTCGCCGTCGTTGCGCTCGCGGGGCTGATCCGCGGCATCACCGGATTCGGCGGCGCGATGGTGATGGCCCCGCCGCTGGCGCTGCTGCTGGGGCCGCGGCTGGCCGTTCCGATCACGCTGATGCTCGAGGCATTCGCCGCCGCTCCGATGCTGCCGGCCGCATCCCGTATCGCGCAGTGGCGCGTGCTGGCGCCGATCGCGCTGGCGGCGACCGCGTCGGTGCCGCTGGGCGTACACCTGTTGGCGGTCTCCGATGCGGTCACGCTGCGGCGCGCGATCGCTGCGGTGGTCGTGGTGTTCGCCTTGCTGATGCTGCTCGGGCTGCGCTACCGGGGGCCGCACCGGCTTTGGACGTCGATCGGACTCGGCGGCCTGAGCGGCGCGATGACCGGCGCCACCAGCATCAGCGCGCCGCCCGTGATCCTTTACCTGCTGGCGGGACCCGATCCGGTCGCGCTGTCGCGCGCGACGCTGACGCTGTACATCGTCGTGATCTCCGTGGTCGGGCTCGCGCTGCTCGCGTTGCGGGGCCTGATCGACGCGCGCGCGCTGTGGCTCGCCGCCGCGATGACCCCGCCGTACGTGATCGGGCTGCTGGTCGGAACCCGTCAGTTCTCGCGCTTCTCCGATCGGCGTTTCCGGCAGTTCACGATCGCGTTCATGCTGGCTTCGGCGATCGTCGTGCTGATCGCCTGATCCGATGAACGCAACCCGCGACGCCACGCCCGCGACCGAATCGATCGCATTGCGCGCGTTCGCGGTCCTCGAGCAGATCGCGCGCTCGCAGGACCCGATGTCGCTCGACGAGGTCGCTCAGGCGACCGGGCTGCCCAAGCCAACCGCATTCCGGATCCTGGGGCTGCTGCAGTCGGCATCGCTGCTGCGCCGGGAACCGCTGACGCGGCGCTATGCGGTCGGACCGCGGCTGACGGCGCTGGCCGTGCATCTGTGGCATCACGGCAACCTGCGCGCGTTATGGCGGCAGGCGTTGCAGGAGGCGGTCGACGCGATCGGCGAGACCTGCAACCTGACGATCCTCGACGGCGACAAGGTCCTGTACCTCGAGCGGGTCGAGACGCCGCATCATCTGAGGCTGCACCTCGAGCCGGGGACGCGGGTGCCGCTGCATTGCACGGCGAGCGGCAAGCTGTTCCTGTGCCAGCTCGATTCGCGGCAGTTGCGGCGGCTGCTCGGCCCCGGCCCCCTGCCCCGACACACGCCGACGACGATCACCGATCTGGACGTGCTGCAACGCGAGCTCGCGAACGTGCGGCGAACGCGGGTCGGTACGCATGACGCAGAGCTGTTCGAGGATTCGGTCGCGATCGCGGTGCCGATCACCGATGCCGACGGCCGGATCCATGCCGCAGTCGCCGTGCATGCGCCTTCGTCGCGGATGACGCTGGAAGGCTGCATGCAGCACCTCGACACGCTGCGCCGGACCGCCGCGAAGATCGGAACCACGCTGCTGCCGGCCGACTCCTCGGCTACTTCCCGTACAGCAGCTGAGGAAGCCACAGCGCGATCTGAGGGAAGGCGACGATCAGGATCAGCGCCAGCAGCTGCAGACACATGAACTGCAGCATGCCCTTGTAGATGTCGAGCAGCTGCCACTCCGGAACGACCCCGCGCAGGAAGTATGCCGCCAGCGCGACCGGCGGCGACAGCCATGCCGTCTGCAGGTTCACCGCGACCAGGATCCCGAACCAGGCCATGTCGAAGCCGAGCTTGCTGACCAACGGCAGCAGGAACGGCACGACGATCAGCACGATCGGGACCCACTCGAGCGGCCAGCCGAGCAGGAAGATCAGCGCCAGCATCATGAACAGCAGCACGTAACGGTTCAGATCCAGGCCCAGCATCGCCTCGGTCAGCATCGTCGGAGTGCCCAGGCGGCCGAACACTGCGCCGAAGAAGTTCGACGCGGCGACCAGGAACAGGATCAGCACCGAAATCTCGAGCGTCTTGATCAGCGCGTCCTTCAGCGCAGTCCAGTTCAGCCGCCGGTGCGCGGCCGCCAGCAGCAGCGCCCCGGCGGCGCCGCAGGCGGCGCCTTCGGTCGTCGTCGCGAACCCGAACACGATGCTGCCGAGGGCCGCCAGCACCAGCGCCGCCGGCGGCACGAGGCCCTTGAAGAACTCTCCCCACAGCGCGCGCATCGACTGCGGCCGCTCCGACACCGGCAGCGCGCGCCCCAGCTCGGGGTTGATCCAGCAGCGGACCATCGCGTAGCCGGTGAACAGCGTCGCGAGCAGCAGCCCCGGCAGGATCGCCGCGGCGAACAGCGTCGTCACCGGCACCTCGAGCACCGGCCCCATCACGACCAGCATGATCGACGGCGGGATCAGGATCCCGAGCGTGCCGCCGGCGGCGATCAGCCCCGACGACAGCTGCGGATCGTAGTTCGAGCGGATCATCGGCTTGCCCGCCATGATCCCCAGGATCGTCACCGAGGCGCCGACGATTCCGGTCGCCGCGGCGAAAATCGTCGCGACGAACATCACCGCCAGATACAGCGACCCGGTGACGCGCGACAGGATCCTCTGCACGGAGTCGAACAGGCGCTCCATCAGCCGCGCCTGCTCCATCATGATGCCCATGAATACGAACAGCGGCACCGCGGCGAGCGTCTGCTCCATCATCGAGCCGTAGAACTGCAGCGTCAGCAGGTAGAACACGAGGTCGCCGAAACCCCAGTAGCCGAAACCGATGCCGAGGAAGATCAGCACGAACGAGATCGGAAAGCCGATGAACAGCCCGGCGAGCATGCCGACGATCATCAGCAGCCCGATGTATTCGTTGCTCATTCGATCGGCCAGCGGCCGCGGGTGGCGGCGTAGTAGCTCTTCAGCGTCTCGGCAATGCCCTGCAGCAGCAGCAGCAGGATGCCGATCGGCAGCACGCTCTTGATCGGACCGAGCAGCGGCATCCAGGCAGTGTCCATTCCCCGCTCGCCGCGGTCGACCGCCCGCCAGGCCCACTCGGTCGACACCCA
>DATLGW010000832.1:0-1724 GCA_035540315.1 Burkholderiaceae bacterium
CATCGAGACCGCGCGTGCGGAGGCACGCGACGAAGGGGTGCCGAACGCGTCGTTCTTCGTCGCCGACGCGCAGTGGGACGACCTGCGCGGGCCGTACGACTGGGCATTCGCGCGTTTCGGCACGATGTTCTTCACGATGCCGGGGGCGGCGATGCGCAACATCCGCCGCGCGCTGAAGCCGGGCGGCGAGATGACGATGATCGTGTGGCGCAAGCGCGAGGACAACCCGTGGCTGCACGAGGCCGAGCTGTGCGTGAAGCAGATCGTTCCGGTCGTCTCGCACGAGGAGACCGATCAGGTGCATTGCGGCCCTGGCCCGTTCTCGATGTCCGGCCCCGACATGGTCAGCGACATGCTCCGGGGCGCGGGCTTCGACCGGATCACGTTCGAGCGCTACGACACCGACATCTGCATCGGACGCGATCTGGACGACGCGGTCGCGTTCGCGATGGCGCTCGGTCCGGCCGGCGAGATCATCCGCCTGGCGAAGGAAGAGGGCGAGAAGCGGCGCGACCAGGTGATCGCGGCGCTGCGCGACACGCTGGGCCGCTACCTGCGCGACGACGGCGTGTGGGCGCCGTCGAGCACCTGGTTCGTCAGCGCGCGCAACCCGGCGCGTGCGGCGTGATCAGGTTTTGGCGGGCTTGAGCAGCGCCAGCGACAGCGCGGCGACGCAGCAGACCATCGCGAGCAGTTGCAGCGGCCCGAGCGGCTCGCGGTGGATCAGCGCGCCCGAGATCATCGCCACCACCGGCACCAGGATCGACGACAGCCCGGCGACGTTCGCCGGCAGCAGGTTGACGATCGCGAACCAGCAGGCGTTGCCGATCGCCATCGGGACCAGCGCGATGTAGGCGATCACCGCGATCGATTGCCATGACGGCATGAACCAGCCGCCGTCGGCGAGCAGCAGCGCGCCGATCGTCGTGGGCACTGCCGCAATCAGCAGCTGCCATCCGGTCAGCACGGTCGCCGGCACGTCGACGTTCGCGCGCTTCAGGATCAGCGTGCCGATCGCCCAGCCGACCCCGGCCAGCAGCCCCAGCGCGAATCCCGCCGGCGCCTGCGCATAGTCGGCCAGCCCGGGCACCATCAGCAGCCCGACCGACGCGGCGCCGAACGCGACCGCGAGCGCGAGCCGCCGGGTCAGCCGCTCGCCGAGCAGCGCCCACGAGATCAGCGCCGACCACAGCGGCATCGTGAAGCCGAGAATTGCCGCCTGGCCCGACGGGATCAGGATCGCCGCATAGGTGGTTGCGATGTTCCAGATCACGAGGTAGAAGAACGTCGCCAGCGTGATCGCAGGCCAGTGGCGGCGCGGGATCTCGAGCGGGATTCCGCGCAGCTTCGCGAACAGCAGCAGCGATGCGCCGGCGGCGATCACGGCGAACGCGCGGAACGTCCAGACCGAAACTTCCTGCACGGCCAGCGGGAACAGCGGCCAGTTGGTTCCCCACAGCAGCGTCAGGACCGCGAGCAGCACCAGCGCGCGTCGAGGGACCGCAGCGCGGGCGCCGGCGATCGCTCCGGTGGAACTCAAAACGTCTCGACCCACGGACGCAGCTCGATCTCCCAGCTCCACGCGTTTCGCGGTTGCTGCACGATCTGCCAATAGGTGTCGGCGATCGCTGCCGGGTCGAGCAGGCTGTCGGGCCGGCCAGGCGCCTCGGCGCGGCGGGCGCTGCGCACTCCGCCGTCGATGACGACGTGCGCGACATGAATGC
>DATLGW010000833.1:0-2366 GCA_035540315.1 Burkholderiaceae bacterium
CGGCTGAGCGACCCCGAGCTCGAGCTGGCGCGCGTGATCGCGGCGCAGGTCGCGTTCGCGGTCGCGCGAACCGACGCCCAGGAGCGTGCGCGGCGCAGCGAGTCGCGGCTGCGCTTCGCGCTGGATGCCGCGCAAATGGGCACCTGGGACTACGACCTGCTCGCGCAGACCGTGCGTTGGTCGGACAACCTGGAGCGGATCCACGGCCTGCCGCCGGGAACGTTCGACGGCAGCTTCGGCAGCTACGAGCGCGAGATCCACCCGGAGGACCGCGACCGCGTGCTGGCTTCGGTGCGCCGCGCGCTCGAGCAGGGCGTGCCGCACGAAGTCGAATATCGGATCGTCGCGCCGGACGGCACGGTGCGCTGGGTCGAAGGCAAGGGACAGGTCGAGTATCGCGACGGGCGGCCGGTCGCGATGACCGGGGTGTGCATGAACGTCACGCGCCGCAAGGAAGCCGAGATGGCGCGGCTCGATGCGGCGCACGAGGCGAGCCGGCTGAAGGACGAGTTCCTCGCGGTGCTATCGCACGAGCTGCGTACGCCGCTGAACGCGGTGCTCGGCTGGGTCTACCTGCTGCAGCGCGACAAGCTCGGGCCGAAGCAGATTGCCGAGGCGCTGGAGATCATCACGCGCAATGCGCGACATCAGGCGCAGCTGATCGAGGACATCATCGACGTATCGCGGATCGCCGCGGGCAAGCTCGAGCTGGAGCTGGCGCCGGTGCGAATCGGCGACGTGATCGAGGATGCGATCGATGCGATTCGCCCGGCCGCGCTGGCAGCGCACATCGAGCTGCAGTGCCGAATCGCACCGGGTTTGCCGCCGCTGCACGGCGACGCGAAGCGGCTGGCGCAGGTGTTGACGAACCTGCTGTCGAACGCGGTGAAGTTCACTCCCGACGGCGGCCGCGTCGAGATCGATTGCGCGAGCGACGGCGAGGACGTCGTGATCACCGTTGACGACTCCGGCATCGGCATCGCGCCGGAGGTGCTGCCCGAAATCTTCGAGCGTTTCCGGCAAGCCGACAGCCGCCCGACGCGGCGCCACGGCGGGCTCGGATTGGGGCTGGCGATCGCTCGGCATCTGATCGAACAGCACGGCGGCACGATCGCCGCATCGAGCGACGGCGCGGGCTCGGGCGCGACGTTCACCGTGCGGCTGCCGGCCGCCTCGGCGAAGGAGCCGGCGCGGCGTCGTGCCGACGCGCCGAGCGGCAGCGCGAACGGCGCCGATGGGCCGCGGCCGGCATTCGGCGACATCGGCAAGATTGCGGGAATGCGCGTGCTGATCGTCGACGACGATGCCGATTCGCGCGACCTGCTGCGGGCGTTGCTCGGCGCCGCCGGCGCCGCAACGGCAACCGCGGCCGGTGCCGCCGACGCGCTCACGGTGCTGGCGCAGCGGCCGTTCGACGTGCTGGTGGCCGACGTCGCCATGCCGGACGTCGACGGTTACGAGCTGGTCCGCCGGGCGAAGTCGGCGCGCTCGAACCTGTATGCGGTCGCGCTGACGGCCTGTGCGCGGCCGCAGGACCGCTCGCGCGCGTTCAGAGCGGGTTTCGACGCGTTCGAGTCCAAGCCGCTCGATGCGGCGCGGCTGCTGGCGACGCTCGCCGCAGCCGATCAGCGGGCAGCGGGATAACGCAGCGAACCGTCGGGCTCGGGCACTGCGGCTGGAGTCAGGCGCGCCGGCTCGATCTTCGCGGGGCCGAGGATGTGCAGCACGTCTTCGCCGGCGGCGAGCAGGTAGTCGGCGATGATCCGCCGATGGCAGCGCCACCAGACCGCTTCGGCGCACATGACGGCGCAGGTCCGCTCGGATCCGAGCTCGCGCAGCTGCGCGAGCCCCACCCGAAAAGGCGCGCTCATCGCATAGTCAGCATAGTTGCGAAAGCTGTCGTTGTCCCAGAACCCGTTCGGCGACGGCGGCGCATCCTTGGGCCGGCGACGCAGGCCGCCGAGCGCGGGCAGGTGCAGATAATCGATGCCGAACGGCGCAAGCGATCGCGGCAGATCGGCGGCGTTGAACTGCGGATTCGTTCGCGATCGCGGCATCGTGCGCACGTCGACGACCCGCTCGCAGCCCGCCTGCCGCAGCAGGTCCGCCAGCTCGTCGACCGAGCGGGTCGAGTGTCCGATCGTGAAGAACGGCCGGCGCGACGTCATTGCGCAAGCCCCGCGGCCCCTTCCAGGTCGTACTTCGGCTCGGTGGCGCAGGCGACCAGGTTGGCGGCGCGAACGCCGAGCAGCCGAATCCGGCGTTGCAGCGGCACCCGCTTCAGGCATAAGCCCGCCGCATGCCGGATCGCCGCCGGATCCTGCGTCGGCTCGGCCAGCGTCAGATCGCGGGTCACCGTGCGAAAG
>DATLGW010000834.1:0-2210 GCA_035540315.1 Burkholderiaceae bacterium
TCTGCAGCCCGAACACGAAGATCGCGCTGTCGATCACCGGCACGTAGTTCGCCATCACCGGCCGCGGATCCCCGACGAACGCGGCGGCCACCAGCGCGACGGTGCCGAGCGCAGCCAGCGCGAGCCCCGCCCACGACAGCGCGAGCAGCCGCGGCGGTCCCGCAAGCGTCCACAGCATGCCCGCAAACGCGACGAACCACACGAGCACCGACAGGTCGACGTGCACCACCAGCGCGACGCGGAAGAAATCGGCGACCGGGAACACGTGCTGCAGCTGCGGCGTGCGCGCGAGCACCAGCAGTATCGCGAACAGACCCGAACCCGCCAGCGCCGCCACGCCGAGCCACAGCCAGCCCAACGCGAGCGGACGGCGCGAATCGGCGGGGACCGCGAGGGCGAAGATCGTGCTGCGCGTCGCGGGCGCCGTTACCTGCCCGAGCGCGGCTCGCTGCTCTGCGCCCCGGGCGTCGAAGGCAGGATGCTCTTTCATCGGATCAGGATTCCCCCGCCGTCACCGGCGAAATCGACCAGCACGACCTGTCCTGGCAACACGTCGACGACGGTTTGCCGCTCGTGCGTGAAGCCCTCGCGCCGCACGTCGTCGTTGAACTGCACGCGCAGCCGATAGCTGCCGGCCGCCAGCGGCGTGCGCCAGTAGCCGCTGGCCGCGCCGTCGCGGCGCAGGCCCGCCGGGCGGAACGACTCGCGCAACACCTCGGCTTCGTCGATTTCGATCCGCACGACGACCGGCGAGCGCTCGCGCGGGCACTCCTGCGGGGTTCGCATCTGGGCAGGCAGTCGCGCGAGCTCCTCGGCGCTGCGGGTCCGGCACTCGCCGATCGGCTTGCCGGGCTGGTTGAACGACAATCGCAGCAGTCCGTGGTCCTCGGGCAGCGGCCGATATGCAGGGCCGGTCGAGAAGTAGCCGACGAACGCCGCGAACGCCATGTAGACCACGCCCTGTCCCGCGAGCCGCCCGAGGTCAGCCATTCGTCTGCTCCGGTGCGCCCGCGTTGCCGGCGCGCACGTCGGCGGACGCGCGCGCGGCGATCGCCGTGAGCTCGCGTGCGAGCAGCGCCTCGTCGCCTGGGCTCGCATCGACAAGCATGAGGCGCCCGGCGGGCACGTTCGCCCGCAGTCGAGGCTCGCGCTGGGCGGCGATCCTCATCCCGACCCAACGCGCGCCAAGGCGGAACTCGCAGTCGCCGGCTGCGCAGCGCGACACGACGACACCGCCGGCGCCCTCGCGAAGCGCGAGTTCGACGAACGACGGCGGCAGCTGCGCGGCGCAGCGCAGCGGCAGCGCGAGCACTCGGTCGGATGCCGGCGGCCGCGCGCCGTGCTCGCACACGAACGCGACGACCATGTCGGCATTCGGCCGCGAGGACGTCCCCGAGCCGCGCATCTTCGCCAGACCGCTGACCAGCGCATCGCGCAGCGCCTGCAGCGGCGCGTCCGGCAGGTCGATGCCGCTGGAGATCACCGGACCCCGCAGCGGCGTTGCCGACGGACAGCTGCCGGCACAGATCCCGCAACTGGCGCACATCGATTCGCGCACCAGCGCGCGGGGTCGACGCCGCCCCGCGTCCGGCACGGCGGCCAGGACCAGTGCACCGTATGGGCAATCGGCGACGCACAGGCCGCAGCCGTTGCAGTGGTCGGGATCGACGCGCGCGGGCGCCGACCATGCGAGCGGGGCGGTCGCACCGGTGCCGGTCGCCGTGTCGGCCCTCACGAGGCCGTGCCGCGGGGCGAGCCACAGCCATGGCAGCAGCCCCAGTGCCGACGTGACGAGCGCGAGCGCGAACCAGGTCGCGACGGGCGCCGCGACCGCCAGCGGCAGCGCCGCCAGGAAGAACCAGTCGAACGCCAGCGTCGCGCCGACTCGGGTCGGGTCACCCGATTCGTGCAGCGGCGCCGGCACGAGCAGCGCCAGCGCCAGCAGCGCGAGCGCGATCGGAAATCCCACCGATCGGGGCGGACGTGTGACCGGGTGCGCGAGCCGCTGGACGTGGACCCACATTCCGAGCAGCAGCGCCAGCGCCAGCGCGATGTGCAGGAACATCAGCAGCGAGAACAGGCGGTCTGTGAGGTTCGCTTTGATGATCGCGTTGCGGACCGTCGAATCGCCGAGCGCCGGCAGTGCCGCGAACAGCTCGAGGGTCGCCAGTGCGGTGAACGCACCGAGTTCGTCCCAGACCAGCCAATAG
>DATLGW010000835.1:0-1651 GCA_035540315.1 Burkholderiaceae bacterium
GCCGTTGACCGAGCTGGGCGTGAATCCGACGATCCGCCTGCAGTTCAATCGGCCGCTGGCGCCGGATTCTTCTTCGCTCGACTTTGCGTTCGCCGAGGTCGTGCCGCCGGGAACGATGATGGGGGCGACGGTCGAAGCGGACGTGCAGCTGCATGGCGCGCTGCTGATCATCCGACCGAAGACGCAGCTGCGGCACGGACAGGAATATTCGTTCGGCGGCGCCGAGTTCCGA
The DNA here is from genome assembly GCA_035540315.1 of Burkholderiaceae bacterium. Lineage (GTDB taxonomy): Bacteria > Pseudomonadota > Gammaproteobacteria > Burkholderiales > Burkholderiaceae_E > DATLGW01. The sequence continues at coordinate 233 of DATLGW010000835.1, forward strand.
GATGCCAACGGCAGCCGATACACCCTCATGAAGCAGACGTTCCGCACGCCGGCGACGCTGTCGGCGAGGATCGATCCGGCGACGCCGCGACTGCTCGCCGGAAACGCGCCGCTGGTGCTCGACGGCCGCGGGTCGCAGGCGATCGGATCGACCGTCGTTGCGCATCGCTGGCGACAGGTGTCGGGACCGCCGGTGACGTTCGGCAGCAGCACCGCCCCCACGACGAGCGTAGCGCTGGCGGGCGGCAGCGGTTCAGGGATGGTCACGGTCGAGCTGGAGGTCGTCAATGCCGAAGGCGAGTTCGCGACTGGCAGGCTCCAGCTGGGCGCGGTCGCCGATCCGACGCAGCCCCATGTCTGGATGACCGGCGGAGCGTCGCCTCGGCTGCTCACCGACGCGGACGGGGTGATCGCATCGGCGCTGCGGACATCGCCCGCGAACGGCGTCACGGTCGCTGCCAGTTCGCCGGGTTCGATGACGTTGATCCAGCTTTGGACCGGCTCGAGACCGGTCGCAGTCGGCGCATACGAGGATGCGATTGCCGGTCCGGGCCTGCCCGGGACCGATCAAAACGGGATCCAGATCACCGGGTGTGCGTTCTTGGGCGGGCGGTTCGACATCCTGGAGATCGAGACCGATGCGCAAGGTGCACTGGTCCGTTTCGCCGCCGATGTCGAGCAACAGTGCAGCAGCATCGGTGGGGCCCAGACGATAATGACCGCCGTGCGTATCAACAGCGCGGCGCCGGTGCTGCGATGAGGGCTGCACGCTGCACGGCCGCGCTCGTGACGAGCGTGGCGGTGGCCGCCTGTGGCGGCGGCAGCGGAAGCGGCGGTGCGGCAGCCGATCCGGTTGCGCCGGATTCGACGCAACCGCTCGGTCTGTCGATCCTGAACGCGACGCTGGTGGCCGAGCAGGCGGTCCAGCATGCGGACGTGACGCTGGCGAGCGCGCATCTCGCGCTGAGCTTCGATACGACAGTCGATCCCAAGTCGTTTCCGATCGTGCTGCTGGCGGCGGGCACGCCGGTTCGTCCGGCCGGGTTCGAGTTCACCGTGCGCAGCGCGCTGGCGCAGCTCGGTCTGACGCGGGTCTACAACGTCGGCGAGTTCCGCCGGCTGGCGCACGACCTGCGCTTTGCGGGCGCGGACGACACGGTCAACGCTGCGCTGGTGCGCCGTTTCTCGCAGGAGATCGCGCCGGTGCTCGTCGTCGAGGCGACCAACATCCCGTTCGGAGAGGCGCGAATGCGCTTCGATCTGCGCGTCATCGATGGACGGGACGCGAAGATCCTGCTGAACGTGAACCATCCGCGGTTCATCTGGGTGGACCACGACGCGGAGGTGCTGCGCCCCGTGCTCAACCAGCTGAGGCGATGGGCGAGAGCGAGCGCAAAGAGGGCGGCATGAGGTTTTCGAG
>DATLGW010000836.1:0-4003 GCA_035540315.1 Burkholderiaceae bacterium
TGATCGAGCACGACGTGAAGCTCGTGATGGGGTTGTGCGACCGGGTGACGGTGCTCGACTACGGCAAGGTGATCGCCGAGGGGCTGCCGGCCGAGGTGCAGCGCGATCCGGCGGTGATCGAGGCGTACCTGGGAGCCGGCCATGCCTGAACCGGTGCTGCGGATCAACGGGCTCAGGGTCTCCTACGGCGGAATCCAGGCGGTCAAGGGGATCGATCTGGAGGTCGGCGCGGGCGAGCTGGTCGCGCTGATCGGCGCCAACGGCGCCGGCAAGACCACGACGCTGAAGGCGATCACCGGCATGGTGCCGCTTGCCGGCGGCGAGATCGTCTATCGCGGCAGCCCGCTGGCGGGCCGAAAGCCGCACGAGCTGGTCGGCCTGGGGCTGGCGATGGTGCCTGAGGGCCGCGGCGTGTTCGCGCGGATGACGATCGTCGAGAACCTGATGATGGGTGCGTTCAGCCGCAGCGATCGGGCCGACATCGCCACCGACATCGAACGGATGTACGAGATCTTCCCGCGGCTGAAGGAGCGCGCGACGCAGACGGCCGGCACGCTGTCGGGCGGCGAGCAGCAGATGCTGGCGATGGCGCGGGCGATGATGGCGCGCCCGGCGCTGCTGCTGCTCGACGAGCCCAGCATGGGTTTGTCGCCGATCCTGGTCGAGAAGATCTTCGAGGTGATCCGCGAGATGTCGGCGCGCGGCATGACGATGCTGCTGGTCGAGCAGAACGCGAAGCTGGCGCTGGAAGCCGCGAATCGCGGCTACGTGATGGACTCGGGGCTGATCACGATCAGCGGACCCGGCCGCGAGATGCTGCAGGACCGGCGCGTGCGCGCCGCCTACCTGGGCGAACCCGATTGAGGACCGGCCGCGCTGCTACACCGTCGGATTCGCGGTGTCGGCTGCGGTCGTGAACGCGTCGGCGTAGAACTCGTCGGACGGCAGCCCGCACTCGGCGACGAAGTCGCGCCGCGCCGAATCGACGACCACCGGCGCGCCGCATACGTACACCTGATGGCCCGACAGGTCCGGGAAGTCGGCCATCGCTGCCCGGTGCACGAATCCGGTCCGACCGTCCCACGCATCCCCCGGCAACGCATCCGAAACCACCGGGACATAGCGGAACTGCGGCAGCGACTGCTCCCAGCTGCGCGCCACTTGATTCAGGTACAAGTCGTGCGGCCGCCGCCCGCCCCAGTACAGCGTCATCGGCCGCTGCACGCCGCGTTGCGCCGCATGCTCGATCACCGCCTTGATCGGCGCGAAGCCGGTGCCGCTCGCGACGAACACGACCGGTTTCACGCTGTCTTCGCGCAGGAAGAAAGTGCCCAGCGGTCCCTCGAACCGCAGGATGTCGCGTTCCTTGACTGCGGGCTGCGTGACGCCGAACAGCGCATCGGTGAAACGGCCGCCGGGCGTGTGCCGCACGTGCAGCTCGATCTGCTCGGCCACGTGCGGCGCAGTCGCCATCGAGTAGCTGCGGCGCGTGCCGTCGCGCAGGATCAGGTCGATGTACTGCCCGGCCAGGTACTGCAGCCGCTCGTTGGCCGGCAGCTGCAACTTCAGGATCGCGACGTCCGGCGCCGCGCGCGTGATCGACGCGATTCGGCACGGCATCTTGCGGATCGGGATGTCGCCGGCCGCGGCGATCACGCGTGCCTCGATCGTCACGTCCGATGACGCGCGCGACGAGCACATCAGCGCGTAGCCCTGCTCGGCTTCCTCGGGCCGCAGCGCGCTGACCTGGTGCGGGCCCTGCCGAACCGTGCCGGCCACCACCTTTGCCTTGCAGGTGCCGCAGGCGCCGTTCTTGCACCCGTACGGCAGCACGATGTGGTGCTGCAGCCCCGCATCGAGGATGTGCTGATCCGGTTCGACCGGGAACTGCTTGCCGCTCGGCGCAACGGTGACGATGAAGCTCATCTTTACAATCGGTCGCTGATGGCGCGAAAACCCGATTATCGCTCAGTGCCGCGGCGCTTCCGGCGCCCTCGGCTGCTGGTGCTCGGCTGCGGCGACGTCGGGCTGCGGCTGGCGGCGCTGGCGGCGGGTCGGGCGCGGGTATTCGGCGTCGTGCGCCGCGCCGATGCCGCCGCCGCGGTCCGCGATGCAGGCGCAGTGCCGATCGTCGCCGACCTCGATCGCTGGCGTTCGCTGCGGCGGCTGCAGGGACTCGCATCGACGATCGTTCACAGCGCGCCGCCGCCGCCGCTCGGCGACGACGACCCGCGCACGCGGCGCGCGCTGGCGCGGCTGCACCGCGCGCGGCGATGGGTGTATCTGAGCACGACCGGCGTCTATGGCGATTGCGGCGGCGCGCGGATCGACGAGACGCGGCCGGTCGCGCCCCGCAGCGATCGTGCTCGCCGCCGCGTGGCGGCCGAACGGCGGCTGCGCCGGCGCGCGGCGATCCTGCGCGTGCCCGGCATCTATGCGCGCGACCGCCTGCCCGAGCAGCGACTGCGCGCCGGTACCCCCGCGATCCTCGCCGGCGAGGACGGCTACAGCAATCACATTCATGCCGACGATCTGGCCCGAATCGTTTGGGCAGCGACGCTACGTGCGCCGATCGGGCGCGTCTACAACGCCGTCGACGACACCGAGCTCCGAATCGGCGACTGGCTCGATGCGGTCGCCTCTGCGCTGTCGCTGCCCGCCCCGCTCCGGCTGCCGCGCGCGCAGGTCGAAGCGATCGTGTCGCCGCTGCAGTGGAGCTTCCTGTCCGAATCGCGTCGGATCTCGAACGCGCGGATCAAGCGCGAACTCGGTATTCGCCTGCGCTACCCGACCGTCCACGCGCTGCTCGGTCGTTTGCCCGACCGGGCCGGCGCCGATATAATCTGATGCTTGCCTTTCGGCAGCGTGCTGGTGTAGCTCAGTTGGTAGAGCAACTGATTCGTAATCAGTAGGTCCGCAGTTCGAGTCTGCGCACCAGCACCAGCGAATCCCTCCCCCGCCTGTTATGGCGCGGCGTTTCCCCCGAAAAATCAGCAAGTTAGCGACGAGGCTGCCTCGCGGCGGTCTCGTCACGTTTTTTGTCACGTTGCCTTCCACTTCCGCAAGTGTACCGAGGGGTTTTCCCACCCTGTTGCACGCCACACACCGCACCCACAAAGGAGCTGCGAATGACCCTGCACGACATCGAGCTGGCGCTCGAAGAGGAAGCCGTTGAGGTTGCACGGCGCAACTACCGTGAGCTGCTGAAGCACGGCCTCACCGATCAGAACCCGGGCCGCGAGCTGATCCGCCGCACCATCGGTGCCGTCATCGAGGCGATCACGAGCTGGCAGGAAGACGCGACGTCCGGCAAGGCCGGCCGCAGCATCGGGCTGGCCCGGTTCCTGGCGCAGTACGACGCCGACGAGGTGGCGCTGATCGCGCTGCGCGCCGTCACGAGCGCCTGCTCCTCGCGTGAGGCGAAGCTCACCGCCACCGCGATGAGCATCATGGCCGACCTCGAACAGATCGACCTGATCGAGCGGCTGCGTGAGGCGAACAAGCAGGTCTACCTGCGGTTCGTCCGCTCGACTCGCGGTCGCGGCTCGCGCTTGAGCGCAGATCGCAAGCTCGCCATCCTGCGCCGGCAGTTCCAGTACGTCGGCACGTTCAACGCGTCCACCGAGTTCACCTGGACCGCGAGCGAGCGCCTGCAGGTCGGCGTTCGCCTGATCGAGATCATCAAGGAGACCACGGGCCTGATCGAGATCGTCAAGGCGGACGTCGGCGCGCGGCACCATGTCACCGTCATCCGACCCTCGGCGGACGTCGAGGCGTGGTTGAAGGCGGCGCAGGAGACTTGTGCCGGCGCTCGCCCGCAGTTCTACCCGATGGTCATCCCGCCGCTGCCCTGGCGGGGCGCCTACGGTGGCGGCTACCTGCGACCGGCGCGCGGGCAGAAGCAGGCGTTGATGAAGTTCGCTGCTGGCGGACACCGGGTCGAGCTGCAGAACTCTAGCCTCGCCCCCGTGTGCGCCGCGGTCAACGCGATCCAAGAGACCCC
>DATLGW010000837.1:0-2671 GCA_035540315.1 Burkholderiaceae bacterium
GTGCGCTTCTTCCCTGCAATGTGGTCGTGCGCGCGGATGCGAACGGTGCGACGCTCATCGAGGTCATGGACCCGCGTGCGGTGCTCCAACTCGTCGGGCGACCGGAGATCGCAACGCTCGCGGACGAAGTCCGCCGCCGGCTCGAGCGAGTTCTCGCTGCGGTATGAGCATCAGCGGCGTGGCGCAGGCGCTGCCGTTGACTCAGGTCAACCGGCGCAGCCCGCGCGAGCCTATGCTGGAAGTCATTGATCGTTTGGATCGGCAATGGCTGGGGAGTGCTGTCTCGTCACCGGGGGCTCGGGGTTTCTCGGGATCAACCTGATCCGTCACCTGTTGCAGCTCGGCTACCGGATCCGGTCGCTCGACATCGCGCCGTTCGACTACCCCGAGCGCACGCGCATCGATGCCGTGCTCGGCGACATCCGGGACACCGCTGCAGTACGCGCCGCGATGCAGGGCGTCGACACCGTCGTCCATGCGGCCGCCGCATTGCCGCTCGCCGAGCCGCGCGAGATCCTGTCAACCGGGATCGACGGCACGCGGATCCTGCTGGAGCAGGCGGCGGCCGCCGGCGTCTCGCGGTTCGTTTTCACGTCGTCGACGTCCGTGTACGGGATCCCGCGGCATCACCCGCTGTTCGAGACCGACCCGCTGCACGGCGTGGGTCCGTACGGCGCGTCCAAGATCGCAGCCGAGCGGCTGTGCGAGCAGGCGCGGGGACGGGGAATGTGCGTGCCGGTGCTCAGACCCAAGTCTTTCGTGGGCCCGGAGCGCCTGGGCGTGTTCGAGATTTTGTACGAATGGGCATACGAAGGGCGCGCCTTTCCGGTCCTCGGGTCGGGCTCGAACCGCTATCAGCTGCTCGACGTCGCCGACTTGTGCGAAGTCATCGCACGCTGCCTCGTGCTCGAGCCGGAACGGGTCGACGAAACGTTCAACGTCGGCGCGAAGCAATTCGGGACGATGCGCGAGAACGTCCAGGCCGTGCTCGACCGTGCCGGCCATGGACGGCGCGCCGTGTCGATTCCGGCGGCGCCGGCCATCGCCGCGCTTCGGCTGTTGCGCGCGCTCGGCTGGTCGCCGCTGTACGAATGGATCTATGAAACGGCCGCGTGCGACAGTTTCGTATCGATCGAGCGCCTCGAGTCCAGGCTCGGGATCTCTCCGCAGCGCTCGAACGAGGATGCGCTGACCGCGAACTACGACTGGTACGTCGCGCACCGGGACGAGCACGCCGGCCGTACCGGCGTGTCTCACCGGGTGCCGTGGAAGCAGGGATTCCTGCACTGGGCCAGGCTGTGCTTCTGAGCCTGTCGCAGTCGTCCGCGCGACTGTACCTGCAGCAGCTGCGCTGGCATCACTGGCCGAAGAACCTGCTGGTGTTCGTGCCGGCGATCGCCGCGCAGCGGCTGTACGAGCCGGGCGTGCTGATGCTCGCGCTGATCGGCTTCGCGGGCATGTGTGCCGCCGCCTCGTCGATCTACCTGATCAACGACCTGATCGACTTGCGGCACGACCGGATGCACCCGGTCAAGCGCGACAGGCCGCTTGCGTCCGGGCGGCTGCCGATCCCGCAGGCGCTGGCGCTGCTGCCGCTGCTGTGGGGCGCCGTCGCGGTGGCGTCGATCGCGCTGTCGGCCGCGTATGCGGTGGTCGTGGTCGCGTACCTCGCGCTGATGGTGGTCTACAGCGTGTGGTTGAAGCGGCTGAGGTTCGTCGACGCATTCGCTCTGGGTGCCGGGTATGTCTGCCGGCTCGCTGCCGGCGCCGCTGCGGCCGGCATCGTGCTGGCGCCGACGCTGGCAGTGTGGTGCCTGCTGATGTTCGCGAGCCTCGCGGTCCTGAAACGCTACGCGGAACTCGCTGCGCACGCGCAAGACGGCGTCGCAGACCCCGGACGTTCGTACCACACGCAGGACCTGCGGCTGCTCGAGCGCACGGGCAGGTTGCTCGGCGCGGTGTCGCTGGTGCCGCTTGCGCTGCACCCGCTGCTCGACCGGGCAGATCACGCGTGGGCGGCCTGGGCGATCTGCCTGCTGCTCGGCGTGTGGATGCGCTGGATCTGGCAGGCGGCGGTCGCCGCGCGGATCGACGGCGATCCGGTGAGCTTCGTGCTGCGGGATCGTGCGAGCCGGCATGTGGGGACGATCGTCGCGTCGTTGCTGCTGATCCTGGGAGCGCCGGCCGCAAGCGCCGCCCAGGCGGGTGCCGACGATGGCGCACACCCGGTCAGCGGCATCATGCGACTGCAGCCGTATCGGCAAGTCGAGCGCGTGCAGCTGGCCGACGGTCCCGATGCCGGCGCGACGCTGCAGCTGGTCCACCTGAATCCTGCGGCGAACGTCTGGTTCGTGCTGTCGGTGCAGCACGCGCGAGGCGCACAGAGCGACTATCACCTGGAAAACCCCGACCCGGCGCAGGCCGTCGCGCTCGGTGTCGGCGGCGCGCTTGTGTTGTCGATCGGCGATCGACGCAGCGTCTGCATGACCGGCTCGCCACGTGCCGGGTCGGTCCTCGATCAGGCGCGGCGCACGGGGCTTCCTTACGCGCCGGTCTGCGAGGGGCGGCTGTACCTGCGCAACGCCGTCCGCGGTTCGCGCACGACGCTGGAGGCGACCACGCAATTCCTGCGTGACTACGTGTGGCGAGGCGAGCAGATCGTCGGCTTCGT
>DATLGW010000838.1:0-3354 GCA_035540315.1 Burkholderiaceae bacterium
GTCCGCGAGCTTGTGGCGGATCGACTGGAATTCCGAGATCGGGCGCCCGAACTGCTGGCGCTCGGACACATAGGTCATCGCGTCGTCGTACGCCGCCTGCGCGATGCCCACGCCGATCGCCGCGACCTCCAGCTTCTCGACGTCCAGGCCGGAGTCCATGATCATGCTCCAACCATTGTTCCAACCCGCCTCGCCTCCCAACAGGTTCTCCAGCGGCACCTCGACGTTGTCGAACGTCACGTCGGTGGTCGCCGCCCCCTTCATGCCGAGGCTTTCGATGTCGGTGATTGTCACGCCGCGCGCTGTCGGCGGCACCAGCACGATCGACAGGTTCTTGGTGCGGGCCGTGTCGTCACCGGTGCGCACCAGCGTGAAGATGTAGTCGCAGATCGCCGCACCGGAGCAAAAGCGCTTGGCGCCGTTCACGATCAGGCGCTCGCCCCGGCGCTCGGCCCGCGTCTTCACGCTGGCCAAGTCCGCGCCGACGTCGGGTTCAGTCCAACCGTACGCGAAGATCAGCGATCCCTCGGCCACCTTTGGCAGCCAGCGGCGTTTTTGCGCTTCGGACGCGCATTCGACGAGGTTCATGCCCGCGTAGCAGGCAGACATGATGTACGGGACCGACACCGCGAGACTTCGGCGCGACAGCTCCTCGATCACGACCATCGTCGCCAGGATGTCGCGACCTGCGCCGCCGTATTCCTCGGGCACCGTCAGCCCCATGACGCCCAGCGCAGCCAGCCGGTCGAACACTTCGCGCGGGAAGCGGTTGTCGCGGTCCCAGCGCGCCGCCTCGGCGCGCGGCATCTCCTTCGCCACGAACCGGCGCAGCGTGTCGCGCAGCTGCCGGATGTGCTCGGGTTCGGTGAAGTCCATCATGCGGCGTACGTAGGGCGCGATTGCCGCATCACTTGCCGGTGAACACGGGCTTGCGCTTCTCGCGGAATGCCGCGACCGCCTCTCGATGATCCGCAGTCACGTTCGATAGCGACTCGTAGGCGATCGATGCGTCCATCATCGAGTGCGCAAGCTGGCGCAGGCCCACGTTGACCGCCATCTTCGTCCAGCGGATCGCTTTGATCGCCCCGTTCGCGAGGCGGTCGCTGAAGCGGGCGACCGTCTCATCCAGTTCCTCCGGGGCGACCGCGTGGTTGATCAGACCGATCTCCGCCGCCCGCGTCGCGTTCAGCAAGTCCCCGGTCATCAGGAACTCCTTGGCGCGCGCATAACCGATCAGCTGCGGCCAGATGATCGCGCCGCCGTCGCCGGCGACGTAACCCACGCTGACGTGCGGGTCGCCGATGTTCGCCTTGGTCGACGCGAAGATCACGTCGCAGAACAGCGCGATCGTCGCGCCCAGGCCGACGGCATGGCCGTTGAGCTTCGCAATGACCGGCTTCTCGCAGTCGAGCAGCGAAAAGACGATTTGCTTGGCCTCGCGCGCCGTCTTCTCGAACCGCGCCGGCTCGTCGATCGCCTCCTGCATCCAATCGACGTCGCCGCCGGCCGAAAAGGCCCGGCCGGCACCGGTCAACTCGATCACGTCGGAGTCGGGATCGTTCGAACAGTCGACGAATACCCGTGCAAGCTCCTCGTGCATCAGCGCGTCGACCGCGTTGAGCTTGTCGGGCCGGTTCAGCGTCACGCACAGTACCCTGCCGCGGCGTGAGAACGCGATCGTCCTGTAGCTGTCGAACTGCATCCCGAGTCTCCAATCAACCCATGTTCGCCAGCGTCGCCTTCAGCCAGGCGGCCTGCACCTTGCCGACCTTCGCCAAGTGATCGCGGTTGGTGTACAGGCTCATGTGGTCCACGCCCTGCACCGACGCAAACGCCTTGTTCGGGTTCGTGATCGCGTTGAACGTCTCGGCCTCGAGATCCGCCGAGGTGATGTTGTCACCCTGCGCAAGCGTCATCATCACCGGGGTCTCGACGATGCGCTCGCAGAACGGCGCCACCTTGTACTGCAGCAGCAGCTCGACCGACTCGATCGTGTTCCAATGCTCGTGACGCGGCGCCTCGTTCTTCTTGATCGCCGCGAAACCCGAGTACACGTGCGGGAACGGCCATGACGTCAGCTCGGCGTTGGGATCCTTCTCCGGCGACATCGGCATGCGCCCGCTGGGCTTGCCCTGCGCTCGCGCGCGCCGATCCTCCAGGATCATCTTGTTGAGCATCGCGAAGCGCGTTTCACCGTGCACGCGCCGCATTGTCTGGTAGCCATCCACCACCGGGATGGTCGAGATCGCGAACGCCGGGCGCGAATCCAGTGCCGCCACGATCAGCACGTGCCCGCCGCTGTACGAGATGCCCCAGACGCCGGTGCGCGATTTGTCGATGCCCTTCAAACCTTCGGCGAAGGTCAGCGCGTTCCGGTAATCCTCGATCTGGTCCCAAGGGTTGATGTGCTGGCGCGGCTCGCCGGTGCTCTCGCCGAAGCGGCGGTAGTCGAAGCGCAGCGTCGCGCAGCCCAGGTCTTCGAAGAACTTGCTATACCAAGGCATCACGATTTCCTTGGTGTAGCACCAGCCGCCGGCCATGATCACCAGCGGCACGTCGCCGCTCGCGTTCGCGGGTCGCGTCAGCACGCCCTTGCAGGTGTCGCTCCCGCTCCTGAATTCGACCATCTCCATATTGCTTCGCTCCTCGTGAGGTTCCGGGTGGTGCCGGACGGTTCGCCCGCCAAGGACGGCCGCGATTCACGAGCGCGGGTCTCCGGCAGGTCTGGTTCGCAGGCTGCCGCGTTGCGCTCCTGGATCGGCAGTCTTGGTAACGGACTCTACGACTCATTGATCGATGAGTCAACAGTCAGTGAATGGTGAGTCATTCTTCAGCAGCCGCTGCCGCTCCTCGCCGGCCGCTGTTATGATCGGCCGACGTTGCGACGGACAAACCAATGAACGAAGCGGCTGAAGTCGCGTCCACTTGCGCGTCCGGAATCCGACTGCAGCGCCAGATCGTATTGATCGCCGGCGGCGCCGGCGGTATCGGGCGCAGCTGTACAACGGCATTCTCGGCAGCAGGCGCCCAGGTGATCGTCGCCGACGCAATGTCCGCAGAAGGCACGCACGCGCCGGCGGTCCATACGATCCAGTGCGACGTCACGCGCGAAGCCGACGTCATGCGAATGTTCGCCGAGGCACTCGAGCGTCACGGACGGCTCGATGCGCTGGTCAACTGCGTCGGGGTGCTCGAGCCGGTCGCGCGCACGGTCGATCAGGAGTTGTCTGCGTGGGAGCGCGTGATCGCGGTGAACCTGAAGGCGGCGTTCCTGCTGTGCCGGTGTCGATGTAGCCGGGGGCGATGCAGTTGACGCGGATGCCGCGGCGGGCCCACTCGCATGCAAGGCTGCGC
>DATLGW010000839.1:0-7385 GCA_035540315.1 Burkholderiaceae bacterium
TGCCGGCGGAGCGAAGCCGAAGAAATCGGTCACGCCCGACAGCGCGACCGATTTCTTCGGCTTCGCTCCGCCGGCAGCCTGCGACTCGTTGCTCATCGTTCGTCGTCACTCCCCGTTGCAAGCGCCGGCGCTGCCGGCGGACCGAACCCCAGGCAACGCGAACGGGAGGCGATCATTTCTTCGCCGCGTACAACTGGTCGAGCTTGCGCTCGAAGTCCCAGTACCCGATCGCGTCGTACAGTTCCTGGCGCGTCTGCATCATCGGCACGACGGCACTCTGGGTGCCGTCGCGCCGGATCGCCTCGTACACGGACTGCGCGGCCTTGTTCATCGCGCGAAACGCCGACAGCGGGTACAGCACAATCGCAACCCCGGCGCCGCGCAGCTGCTCGACCGTGAACAGCGGCGTCTGCCCGAACTCGGTGATGTTCGCCAGCACCGGCACGCGCACCGCCTTCGCGAAGCGCTCGTACATCGCCAGCTCGGTGATCGCCTCGGGAAAGATCGCGTCGGCGCCGGCCTCGACGCAGGCGACAGCGCGCTCGATCGCGCGTTCCAGCCCCTCGACCGCCAGCGCATCGGTGCGCGCCATGATCACGAACGCATCGTCGGTCCGTGCGTCGACCGCGGCCTTGATGCGGTCGACCATCTCGTCCTGCGACACGATCTCCTTGCCCGGACGATGCCCGCAGCGTTTCGCGCCGGCCTGATCCTCGATGTGCATCGCCGCGGCCCCGGCCTTGATCAGCGATCGCGTCGTGCGCGCGACGTTGAACGCCGATGCGCCGAACCCGGTGTCGACGTCGACCAGCAGCGGCAGGTCGCACACGTCGGTGATCCGGCGCACGTCGATCAGCACGTCCTCAAGGCCGCTGATCGCCAGGTCGGGAACCCCCAGCGATCCGGCCGCCACGCCGCCGCCCGACAGATAGACTGCGCGGTACCCGGCGCGCTTGGCGAGCAGCGCGTGGTTCGCGTTGATCGCGCCGGGAATCTGCAGCGGCTGCTCGGCCGCGAGCGCGGCGCGGAAAGCCTGCCCGGGGCTGGGCCGGCGCGAGCCCGGGAGACTGCCGGTGGACGGGCTCATTTGCCGAGCAGGTGAGACACGCCGTTGCGCTCTTCGAGCAACTCCTTCAGCGTCGCATCCATCCGCTGACGGCTGAACTCGTCGATCGGGAGGTCCTTGATCAGCCGGTAATCGCCGGCTTCGCAGGTCACCGGGAAGCCGTAGATCACTTCCGGCGGAATCCCGTAGTCGCCCTCGGACGGGATCCCCATCGTGACCCAGCGCCCGCCGGTGCCCAGCAGCCAGTCGCGCATGTGGTCGATCGCCGCGTTGGCCGCCGATGCCGCCGACGACAGCCCGCGCGCTTCGATGACCGCCGCGCCGCGCTTGCCGACCGTGGGAATGAACACGTCGCGGTTCCACGCGTCGTCGCCGATCAGCGACTTCACGCTCTCGCCTGCGGCCGTCGCGAAGCGGTAGTCCGGATACATCGTCGGCGAATGGTTGCCCCAGACGACGACTTTCTCGATCGACCCGACCGGCTTTCCGATCTTGGCGGCCAGCTGAGACAGCGCGCGGTTGTGGTCGAGCCGCAGCATCGCGGTGAAGTTGCGCTTCGGCAGCCCGGGCGCGGACTTCATTGCGATGTAGGCATTGGTGTTCGCTGGATTTCCGACCACCAGGATCTTGCAGTCGCGCGTGGCGACCGCGTCGAGCGCCTTGCCCTGGACCGTGAAGATCGCCCCGTTGGCCTCGAGCAGGTCCTTGCGCTCCATCCCCTTGCTGCGCGGACGCGCGCCCACCAGCAGCGCGCAATCGGCGTCTCGGAACGCCGTTGCCGGGTCGTCGGTGACGACCACGTCGCGCAGCAGCGGGAACGCGCAATCCTCCAGCTCCATCACGACGCCCTTCAGCGCCGCCTGCGCCTGCGGGATGTCGAGCAGCTGCAGCACCAGCGGCTGGTCCTTGCCCAGCATGTCGCCGTTCGCGATCCGGAACAGCAGCGAATAACCGATCTGACCGGCGGCTCCGGTGACGGCGACACGTAACGGGGATTTGGGCATGTGCGTCCTTCGTTCGATCGGCAGCGACAGGCGCGTGTGGGTGAATCCGCAGGCTTGCGCGAGCGCAAGTTCGCGCGGTGTCAGACAACCGGAGAGTATATCGCCAGATGCCGCGCCGAGGGCGTCCGAACCGTTGCTGATTGGTGCGGCCTTGTGATTTGAGTCAAAATAGCAAGGTTTGCCCAGCACGAGCGTTCCCAGCAACGTGCCCCTTCGAGGATACGAATGGCTGAACTCGCAGGAAAAAGCCGACCCCAGTTCCGCAACATCCACGTCACCCAGATCCTCGCGTACCGACTGCCGCCTGCCGGCGTCGTGTCGATCCTGCATCGGATCAGCGGCGCGCTGCTGTTCCTGATCGGCATCCCGTTCGCGCTGTACCTGTTCCAGCTGAGCGTGACCTCCGAGATCAGCTTCGAGTCGTACCGCGCGATCGTCTCGCACTGGTTCGCGAAGCTGGTGCTGCTGGCGCTGATCTGGGCGATCGTCCATCACGCGCTGGCCGGGCTGCGCCATCTGTTCACCGACGCGCACTTCTGGCTCGACCTGGCGCCGGCGCGGGTCAGCGCGATCGCGGTGCTGGTCGCGAGCGTGCTGCTGACCGCGGTGCTGGGCCTGCGGCTGTTCGGAGTCTTCTGATGCCTGCCCAGCGGATCGTGACCGGCGCCCATTACGGCGTTCGCGACTGGCTCGCGCAGCGGATCACCGCGGTCGTGCTGCTGCTGTACATCGCGTTGCTGCTCGGCTGGCTGCTGACGGTGCCGGCGGTCACGTTCGACAGCTGGGCCGGGCTGTTCGCCACCGGCTGGATGAAGGTCGCGACGATGGTCGCGATGCTGGCGCTCGTCTACCACACGTGGGTCGGCATGCGCGACATCTACATGGACTACCTGAAGCCGACCGGGCTGCGGCTGTTCGCGCAGGCGGCTACGATCGTCGTGCTGATCGGCTACGGCTTCTGGACGGTGCTGATCCTGTGGAGAGTCTGACATGGCCGACGTGCTGAACCGTCTGTCGGTGAACCTGCCGCGGCGCCGCTTCGATGCGGTGATCGTCGGCGCCGGCGGCGCCGGAATGCGCTGCTCGCTGCAGCTGGCCGAGGCCGGCTACAACGTCGCGGTGCTGTCGAAAGTGTTTCCGACCCGTTCGCACACGGTGGCCGCGCAGGGCGGCATCGGCGCATCGCTCGGCAACATGAGCGAGGACAACTGGTACTGGCACATGTTCGACACCGTCAAGGGGTCGGACTATCTCGGCGACCAGGACGCGATCGAGTTCATGTGCCGGATGGCGCCGCAGGTCGTCTACGAGCTCGAGCACTTCGGCATGCCGTTCGACCGCAACGACGACGGCACGATCTACCAGCGCCCGTTCGGCGGGCACACGGCGAACTTCGGCGAGAAGCCGATCCAGCGCGCTTGCGCGGCGGCCGACCGCACCGGGCACGCGATGCTGCACACGCTGTACCAGCGCAACGTGCGGGCCCGCACCCAGTTCTTCGTCGAGTGGATGGCGCTGGACCTGATCCGCGACGCCGACGGCGACGTGCTCGGCGTGGTCGCGCTGGAGATGGAAACCGGCGACGTGATGATCCTCGAGGCCAAGGTCACGGTGCTCGCCACCGGCGGGGCCGGCCGGATCTTCGCGGCGTCGACGAACGCGTTCATCAACACCGGCGACGGGCTGGGGATGGCCGCGCGCGCCGGCGTGCCGCTCGAGGACATGGAATTCTGGCAATTCCACCCGACCGGCGTGGCGGGCGCCGGCGTGCTGATCACCGAGGGCGTGCGCGGCGAGGGCGGGATCCTGCTGAACAAGCACGGCGAGCGCTTCATGGAGCGTTACGCGCCGACGCTGAAGGACCTGGCGCCGCGCGATTTCGTGTCGCGCTCGATGGACCAGGAGATCAAGGAAGGGCGCGGTTGCGGCCCGGACGGCGACTACGTGCTGCTCAAGCTCGATCACCTGGGCGCCGACAAGATCATCAGCAAGCTGCCGTCGATCCGCGAGATCGCGATCAAGTTCGCGAACGTCGACCCGATCAAGGACCCGATCCCGGTGGTGCCGACGATCCACTACCAGATGGGCGGGATTCCGACGAACTACCACGGCCAGGTCGTGGTGCCGCGCGGCGGCGACCCGAACTCGGTCGTCAACGGGCTGTACGCGATCGGCGAGTGCGCATGCGTGTCGGTGCACGGCGCGAACCGGCTCGGCACCAACTCGCTGCTCGATCTGCTGGTGTTCGGCCGCGCGGCGGGCAACCACATCGTCGAAGCCAGGCTCAATGCCGGCTCGCACAAGCCGCTGCCGGCCGACGCGGCCGAGCGCACGCTGGCGCGGCTCGGCCGGCTCGATTCGTCGAGCAGCGGCGAGCATCCGCAGGAGGTCGCAAACGACCTGCGCCGGATGATGCAGGCGCACTGCGGAGTGTTCCGCACCTCCGAGCTGCTGACCGAGGGCGTGCAGCGGGTGCTCGAGCTCGAGCAGCGCGCCGCGCGGATCCACCTGAAGGACAAGTCCAAGGTGTTCAACACCGCCCGGATCGAGGCGCTCGAGATCGAGAACCTGATCGAGACCGCGAAGTCGACGATGTTCTCGGCCGAGGCCCGCAAGGAGAGCCGCGGCGCGCACGCGCACCGCGACTACCCCGAGCGCGACGACGCGAACTGGATCAAGCACACGCTGTTCTATTCGCAGGACAATCGGCTCGACTACAAGCCCGTGAACCTGAAGCCGATGACGGTCGAGACGTTCGCGCCGAAGGCGCGCACGTTCTGAGCGCGCCGCCGCGCCACGCCAGGAGAGCTTGCCGAAAAATGAGTGCAGTGCTGAACGCCCCCGCCAACGCGACCACGGCGGCCACGCAAGACGCGGGCACCCGGACCGTGTCTTTCTCGATCTATCGCTACGATCCCGACCGGGACGCCAAGCCGTACATGCAGCAGCTGCAGGTGCAGCTCGCGCCGAACGACAAGATGCTGCTCGATGCGCTGATGCGGATCAAGCATACGGCCGACGACTCGCTGTCGTTCCGGCGCTCGTGCCGCGAGGGCGTCTGCGGCTCGGACGCGATGAACATCAACGGCAAGAACGGGCTGGCCTGCACGACGAACCTGCGCGACCTGCGCGAGCCGATCGTGCTGAAGCCGCTGCCCGGGCTGCCGGTGATCCGCGACCTGATCGTCGACATGACGCAGTTCTTCAAGCAGTACCACTCGGTCCGTCCGTACGTGATCAACGACACGCCGCCGCCGGAGAAGGAACGGCTGCAGTCGCCCGAGGACCGCGACGAGCTCAACGGCCTGTACGAGTGCATCCTGTGCGCGTGCTGCTCGACGTCGTGTCCGTCGTTCTGGTGGAACCCCGACAAGTTCGTCGGTCCGGCCGGCCTGCTGCAGGCATACCGGTTCATCGCCGACTCGCGCGACCAGGCGACCAACGAACGGCTCGACAACCTGCACGATCCGTACCGGCTGTTCCGCTGTCACACGATCATGAACTGCGTCGAGGTCTGCCCGAAGGGGCTGAACCCGACCCGCGCGATCGGCAAGATCAAGGATCTGCTGCTGCGCCGCGCGATCTGAGCCGCGCGGCCGCCGTTCCATCGAATCGCCAGCACCCGACACCGTGACGTCTTCCGTCCCCATCGATCCGGTCCGCCTGAGGCGCGTGCGCTGGCGCTGCCGCCGCGGGCTGCTGGAGAACGACCTGGTGCTGCAGCGGTTCCTCGCCCGGCATGGCGAGGAGCTCTGCGACGCCGACGTGGCCGCGCTTGACAGCCTGCTCGATCTGACCGACAAGGAGCTGCTCGACCTGATCCTGGGGCGCGCCGCGGCGGCGCCTTCGGACGATCCGCGGGTGCACCGGGTGCTCGCGATGCTGCGCGCCGCCTGAAAACGAATCCCACCGTCATCCAGTAGCAGGGCAACCCGATGGAAACGAAGCACACAGCGACGCTCTCCTTCAGCGACGGAACCCCGTCGATCGAGCTGCCGATCTACGCGGGCACGATCGGGCCCGACGTGGTCGACATCCGCAAGCTGTACGCGCAGACCGGCAAGTTCACGTTCGACCCGGGGTTCATGTCGACCGCGGCGTGCGATTCGCGGATCACGTACATCGACGGCGACAAGGGCGAGCTGCTGTACCGCGGCTATCCGATCGAGCAGATCGCGGTGCATTGCGACTACCTCGAGACCTGCTATCTGCTGCTGAACGGGGAGCTGCCGACACGCGAGCAGCGCGACGACTTCGACTATCGGGTCACGCACCACACGATGGTGCACGAGCAGATGACCCGCTTCTTCCAGGGTTTCCGGCGCGACGCGCATCCGATGGCGGTGCTGGTCGGCTGCGTCGGCGCGCTGTCGGCGTTCTACCACGATTCGCTCGACATCAACGACGCCGAGCACCGCTTCATCTCCGCGATCCGGCTGATCGCGAAGATGCCGACGCTGGTCTCGATGGCCTACAAGTACTCGGTCGGGCAGCCGTTCATGTATCCGCGCAATGACCTGTCGTACACGGCGAACTTCATGCGGATGATGTTCGGAACGCCGTGCGAGGAGTACCGGGTCAACGACGTGCTGGTGCGTGCGCTCGACCGGATCCTGATCCTGCACGCCGACCACGAGCAGAACGCGTCGACGTCGACGGTGCGGCTGGCCGGCTCGTCGGGCGCGAATCCGTTCGCCTGCATCGCCGCCGGCATCGCGACGCTGTGGGGGCCGGCGCACGGCGGCGCGAACGAGGCCGCGCTGGTGATGCTCGACCAGATCCAGAAGGAGGGCGGCTCGGAGAAGATCGGCGAGTTCGTCGCCAAGGTCAAGGACAAGAACTCGGGCGTCAAGCTGATGGGCTTCGGACACCGGGTCTACAAGAACTACGATCCGCGCGCGAAGCTGATGCGCGAGACCTGCCACGAGGTGCTCGGCGAGCTGGGGCTGGCGGACGACCCGCTGTTCAAGCTGGCGATGCAGCTCGAGCGGATCGCGCTCGAGGACGACTACTTCGTGTCGCGCAAGCTGTACCCGAACGTCGACTTCTACTCGGGCATCGTGCAGAAGGCGCTGGGAATTCCGACCGAGATGTTCACCTGCATCTTCGCGCTGGCGCGCACCGTCGGCTGGATCGCGCAGTGGAACGAGATGATCTCCGATCCCGAGCAGAAGATCGGCCGTCCGCGCCAGCTGTTCGTCGGCGCGACGCGGCGCGACGTGCAGCCGATCGACCAGCGCTGACCTATTGCGGCGGCGTCCGCGCGACGGCGCGCCGCACACCGATCGACCGCAGCGACGTCGGCGCTTGCCGGC
>DATLGW010000840.1:0-4437 GCA_035540315.1 Burkholderiaceae bacterium
GGATCGCCATGCAGCCCCGCCACCTCGAGGGTGTTGATGCGGGTTTCGCTCGGTGACTGCATTGGCCAGGTCTTGATCTTGTTGTGGCTGGGAGATCAATCCCAGCTCAGGGCCCCGCCCGATTGGTACTCGATGACGCGCGTCTCGAAGAAGTTGCGCTCCTTCTTCAGGTCGATCATCTCGCTCATCCACGGGAAGGGGTTCTCCTCGTTCGGGAACAACTCCTCCAGGCCGATCTGCGTCGCGCGCCGGTTGGCGATGTAGCGCAGGTAGCCCTTGAACATCGAGGCGTTCAGGCCGAGTACGCCGCGCGGCATGGTGTCCTCGGCGTAGCGGTATTCGAGCTCGACCGCCTTCAGGAACAGCGCCTTGATCTCGTCCTTGAAGGCCGGCGTCCACAGCTGCGGGTTCTCGAGCTTGATCTGGTTGATCAGGTCGATGCCGAAATTGCAGTGCATCGACTCGTCGCGCAGGATGTACTGGTACTGCTCGGCCGCGCCGGTCATCTTGTTCTGCCGGCCCAGCGCCAGGATCTGCACGAACCCGACGTAGAAGAACAGCCCCTCCATCAGGCAGGCGAACACCATCAGCGACTTCAGCAGCTGCTGATCGGCTTGAGCGGTGCCGGTCTTGAAGTGCGGGTCGATCAGCGTGTCGATGAACGGGATCAGGAACTCGTCCTTGGCCCGGATCGACGGCACCTCGTGGTACGCGTTGAAGATCTCGCCCTCGTCCAGCCCCAGGCTCTCGACGATGTACTGGTACGCGTGGGTGTGAATCGCCTCCTCGAAGGCCTGGCGCAGCAGGAACTGCCGGCATTCGGGCGCGGTGATGTGCCGGTAGGTGCCCAGCACGATGTTGTTGGCCGCCAGCGAATCGGCGGTCACGAAGAAGCCGAGGTTGCGCTTGACGACCCGACGCTCGTCCTCCGACAGGCCGTCGGCGGTCTTCCACAGCGCGATGTCCCGGCTCATGTTCACTTCCTGCGGCATCCAGTGGTTCGCGCAGGAGGCCAGGTACTTCTCCCAGGCCCACTTGTACTTGAACGGGACCAGCTGGTTGACGTCGGAAGCGCCGTTGATGATCCGCTTGTCCTCGACGCGCACGCGCCGGGTCTGGCTCGATGCGGTGGAAATGCGGGGGGCGGCTGCGGCAGCCGGCGCGGCCGCTGCGGCGGCGGCGGGCGCGATGCCGGCAGCGGCCGACGGCAAAGCCGCCGCGACCTGCAGCGCCGGAACTTCGCTCGGTGCAAGGGTTTCGAGCCGGGGACCTGTCGGCGCTTCGCTGTGTTTCGCGGATTGCGGCGCCGGTTTCGCGGGCTTCAGAGAGATCGGGTCATCCCAGGACAGCATCTAATGTCTCGCCTTAGGCTTGATACGTGACTGCATGTACCAACGCGAGATCAGCTGTTTCACACAGTGCGGATCTTACGTTGCTCATAACGTTGCTGCAATGAATTTTCGAATCGATCATCGCAATCGGCGTCGAATCATCGGCGTCAGCGCAACATCAGCTCGCCTCAGCCGCCGCTGCAGCGTGCGCATCGGCGCGCAGCTGCGCGAATCGATCCGATCATCGCGAGCCATCCGAGCCGCACGCGCGGCGCGCGTGCGGGCGATTGCAGAGCAAAGCATCACTGGCACGCCTCGCAGGTTGGGTCATCGATCGCGCAGAACTTCGGCGCCGCTTCATCGGCCGGCGCCGCGCCCTGGCCGTTGTACGAGAAGCCCATGGCCGCGCCGTCGGCGCTGACCGCGTTCAGCTGCCCGACCTTGTCAGTGGTCGATTTCTCGGCATGAGTGGCGCCCATCGTGCGCAGGTAGTACGTCGTCTTCAGCCCGCGCAGCCACGCCAGCGTATAGGTCTCGTGCAGCTTCTTGCCCGAGGCGCCGGCCATGTAGATGTTCAGCGACTGCGCCTGGTCGATCCACTTCTGCCGCCGCGCCGCGCACTCGACCAGCCACGCCGGCTCGATCTCGAACGCGGTCGCATACAGCGCCCGCAGCTCCGCCGGCACCCGGTCGATCCGCGCCAGGCTGCCGTCGAAGAACTTCAGGTCGGCGACCATCACCTCGTCCCACAGCCCGAGCTTCTTCAGGTCCCGCACCAGCGACTCGTTGACGACGGTGAACTCGCCCGACAGGTTCGACTTCACGTACAGGTTCTGGAACGTCGGCTCGATGCAGGCGTCCACCCCGACGATGTTCGAGATCGTCGCGGTCGGCGCGATCGCGATGCAGTTCGAATTTCGCATCCCGTGCCGAGCGATCCGCTCGCGCAGCGTCCCCCAGTCCATCGTCTCGGACGTGTCGACCTCGACGTAGCCGCCGCGCTGCTCGGCCAGCAGCGCCAGCGTGTCCTGCGGCAGGATCCCGCGGTCCCACAGCGAGCCCTTGAAGCTCGCGTAGCGGCCGCGCTCGGCGGCGAGCTCGGTCGACGCCCAGTACGCGTAGTAGCAGACCGCCTCCATCGAGCGGTCGGCGAACTCGACCGCGCCGTCGCTTGCGTACGGCAGCCGCAGCAGGTGCAGGCAGTCCTGGAAGCCCATGATGCCCAGCCCGACCGGCCGGTGCTTCAGGTTCGACCGGCGCGCCTTGCCGACCGCGTAGTAGTTGATGTCGACGACGTTATCGAGCATCCGCATCGCGGTCGCGATCGTGCGCTTGAGCTTGTCGTGGTCGAGCTCGACCCGGGTGCCGCCGGCGCCGTCGGGCACCGCCCGCAGGTGCGCAGCAAGGTTCACCGAGCCCAGGTTGCAGACCGCGATCTCGTCGGGGCCGGTGTTCAGCGTGATCTCGGTGTTCTTCGTGATCAGCCCGTTGACCGTCCACGCGTGGGTCGGCGAGTCGACCGACAGGCAGTACGCATCCTCGTTCGGCAGCGCCTCGAGCGTCGTGAACGTCGCCCACAGCTTCTGCTGGTAGCCGTCCTTGCGCAGATTCTCCAGGTAGTGGTGCGCCGCGTCCGACTCTCGCAGCGACGCCAGCCGCACGACCTTCTCGGCGATCCGGCAGCCCTGGATCGACGTGATCAGCAACCGGAACAGCGGCTGCACCGGATATTCCTTCTGGCCGCCGTTGCCATCGGGAAGCAGGTGGCTGCCCTCGCCGCGCATCCGGTTGATCGATGTCTTCACGCCGAAGTTCGCCCACAGGAGCTGCAGCTCGCGGACGAACTCGAGATCGGTCGACGCCATCGACAGCGTCGTCACGTCGCCGGACGCGCAGATCGTACCGTCGGCGGCGTACAGCCCGCGCAGGTACTCGCCGACCGTTTCCTTGTCCGCCGTCCACAGCCCCTTCGGGATCCGGGTCTTCGTCTGCTTCGTCAGGCCGTATTCGGCCATCAGCCGCGCGAGCGCCGCCGAGCCCAGCCGCGCCTTCGCGCCGTCGGCGGTGAACGTGAACCGCGGTTCGCGCTTGCCGCTGGTGTTGAGCTCGACGTCACCGAGCAGTTTCGCGACCTTCTGCTCGATCTCGGGCAGCAGCGCGAACTCAGCCTCCCACACGTCGACGAACACCTGCCGTCCGTCGGGCGAGAACGTGCCGTCGCCGGCGACCAGCCCCATCAGGAACGCCAGCTCGGGGAAACGCTTCGGCCCGAACAGCCCCTCGACCTGCTGGATCAGCAGCGGATCGCCCGGCTGCAGGTGCTGCGCCTCGACCCAGCCGCGATCCTTGACCCAGACCTTGTGATCCGGCGTGACCTTGTGGCTGTAGCCCTCGCGGGTGCAGATCCGCACGATCGGCGCGTTCGGGCGCGGCAGCAGCATCTCGGACGCGTCGTAGACGCCGTCGAGCCCGACGACCTTGTTGCGGCCCTTCAGCTGGTACAGCTCGCCGACCGTCAGCATCCCGCGATCGGTGACGACGCGCTGGTCGGCAGCGATGCAGCACAGGTTCGACGAGTGCACGACGCCCGCATGCTGCTGCGGCGAGCGCACGTTGCACGGATCCTTGAACGTGATCCACGGATGGCCGGTCTCGAACAGCATCGACAGCATCCGCCGCCACAGCTGCTGCGCCGGGATCCGCTTGTAGAGCTTGAGCTCGCCGCGGTCGACCTTCGCCTCGTACGCCAGGTACGCCTGCTCGAAGTCGCGGCCGAACTTGTCGTGCAGATCGGGCACGTCCGACGGCGAGAACAGCGTCCAGTCGCCGTTCTCGACCACCCGCTTCATGAACAGGTCCGGCACCCAATTCGCCGTGTTCATGTCGTGGGTACGCCGCCGGTCGTCGCCGGTGTTCTTGCGCAGCTCCAGGAACTCCTCGATGTCCAGGTGCCAGGTCTCGAGGTACGCGCAGACCGCGCCCTTGCGTTTGCCGCCGTTGTGGGCGAGCGCCGCCGTGGTCATGTAGGTCGGGTCGCCGTCGACCTTCAGGTCGAACACGAACGGCACCGGATCGATCGGACGCACCGACCGTATGCGGCTGAACA
>DATLGW010000841.1:0-1979 GCA_035540315.1 Burkholderiaceae bacterium
CCGATGGGCCTCGACAAGCAGCTGCGCGTGCAGGAGCTCGCGCTGCAGAACCGGCTGCCGTTCGTCCAGCTGGTCGAGAGCGCAGGCGCCAATCTGATGGCGTATCGGGTCGAGGACTTCGTTCGCGGCGGCAACCTGTTCCGCAACCTGGCGCGGATGTCCGCGGCCGGCCTGCCGGTGGTGACCGTCACGCACGGCTCGTCGACTGCCGGCGGCGCCTATCAGACCGGACTGTCGGACTACATCATCCTGGTCCGCGGCCGATCGCGCGCGTTTCTCGCGGGCCCGCCGCTGCTGCAGGCGGCCACCGGCGAAGTCGCGACCGAAGAAGAGCTCGGCGGCGCCGAGATGCACGCGTCGATCTCCGGCCTCGGCGACTATCTGGCCGAGGACGATCGCGATGCAATCCGGATCGCGCGCGAGGTGCTGGCGACGGTGGACTGGGACCGCGCGCAGGTGCGGCCGCCGCGCGAGCCGAAGCCGCCGCGCCACGACCGCGACGAACTCCTCGGCATCATGCCGATCGACTACCGGCGGCCGGTGGACATGCGGCAGGTGATCGCGCGCATCGTCGACGATTCGGAGTTCCTCGAGTTCGGTGCCAACTATGGCGCCGGAACCGTCTGCGGCCACGCGCGCCTCGAAGGCTGGCCGCTCGGGCTCGTGACCAACAACGCGCCGATCGATCCGTCCGGCGCGAACAAGGCCACGCACTTCATCCAGGCCTGCTGCCAGAGCCGAACGCCGATCCTGTACCTGAACAACACCACCGGATTTCTGGTCGGCAAGGACGTCGAGCAGGCCGGAATGATCAAGCACGGCTCGAAAATGATCCAGGCGGTCACGACTGCAACGGTGCCGCAGATCACGCTGTTCTGCGGCGCCTCGTTCGGCGCCGGCAACTACGGCATGTGCGGCCGCGGCTTCCATCCGCGCTTCTGCTTTTCGTGGCCGAACGCCAAGACGGCCGTGATGGGCGGCGAACAGGCGGCACGCACGATGGCGATCGTCGCCGAGACGGCGGCGCGGCGCAGGGGCACCGAGCTCGACCCGGAGCGCCATCAGGAAATGCAGCAGCGGATCATCGACCGCTTCGACAGCCAGATGAGCGTGTTCACCACCAGCGCGAGAGTGCTCGACGACGGCGTGATCGATCCGCGCGATACCCGCGCGGTCCTCGCGTTCGTGCTGGCGACCTGCCGCGAGGGCGATTCGCGGCGCGTGGCGCCGATCCAGTTCGCCGTCGCGCGTCCGTGAGCGTGCTCCAGCCGACGCCGTTCCGGCGCATCCTGATCGCGAATCGCGGCGAAGTCGCGCGGCGGATACAGCGCAGCGCCCGCGCGCTCGGCTACGAAACGGCCGCAGTCTATTCGAGCGCAGACGCCCGATCGCCGCACGTGAAGCATGCCGACGTCGCGGTATGCATCGGCGAACCGGAGCCTGCACGCTCGTACCTGAACATCCCCGCGCTGCTCGATGCCGCGCGTCGCGCCGGCGCCGACGCAGTCCATCCGGGATACGGGTTCCTGGCCGAGAACGCGGAATTCGCGCAAGCGTGCCGCGATGCGTCGCTGGTGTTCATCGGGCCGTCCCCGCAGGCAATTGCCGCAATGGGCGACAAGGCGGCGGCCAGGCGCGCGCTGCAGCAGGTTGGCGTGCCTTGCATTCCCGGCTTCGACGCGGAGCACTGCACCGACGAGCGTCTCGCCGCCGCCGCCGATGCGCTCGGCTATCCGCTGGTGATCAAGGCGCGCGCCGGCGGCGGCGGTCGCGGCATGCGCGTGGTCCGGGCTCGCGAAGATTTCGCCGCTGCGCTGCGGTCTGCGCGCGCCGAAGCGCAGCACGCGTTCGGCAGCGATGCCGTTCTGCTCGAGCGCGAGATCGCCGAGGCGCGCCACATCGAGATCCAGATCCTGGCCGACCGCCATGGCGTGATCGTGCATTTCGGCGAGCGGGATTGCTCGGTGCAGCGCCGCCAC
>DATLGW010000842.1:0-2733 GCA_035540315.1 Burkholderiaceae bacterium
CAGGGGCGGCAGCGGCCCGTCGGGCGGCAGCGGCCCGCTGGTCCAAGGAGGCCAAGGGGTCGTGCCGCCCGCAGGCGGCACGACCGGTCCTGCGTGCGACCCGCCGATCTGCCGCGAGATGCAGGTGAGGAACTGCGAATCGCTGGGCACTGCGATCGGCAATTGCATGCAAGCCGGCGCAGGGCTGCCGTCGTGCGGTCGTTCCAAATTCACGCTCGCGGAGGTCAAGGCCGCCTGCTACGACAACATGGTGCGGCGCTGCCAGCAGGGAACGTCGCAGGTGGCCCAGAAGCTCACGCCGGGGAATTGGTGCGCGCAGCGGGGGGCGGATCCGTCGTGCGAGGTGCGGGCGCAACGCGTGTGCGGCTGCAATCCGAAGACGCATCCGGCGTGCCGCGGCAAATGGGAAGAGTGAACGTGAGGCAACGCGTGCCGCCGATTCCTCCCCGGCGGGCGTGCGTGCAGCCAGTACGGGTTTCGCAAACGAAGGAGATCCGATGATGCATCAGCGTACTGCCGGTCCTGCAAGCGCATTCGCCGGTTCCCCGGGTTCGGACGAAGCGACGCCGCACCGATCGCAGCGTGGACGAACGCATCAGCGGTTCCGCTTCGGCTGGCTGATCGCCACCTGGGTCGCGGTGTCGCTCTGCTTGTTCGCCGCGATCGGTCATGTGCACGCTCAAGGCAAGCCGCGCGTGGCCGTGACCGCCTTCGAGAACAAGGTCAAGACGCCGTGGTGGGATGCGAGCTGGCGCATCGGGGAGGGCTTGGCCGAGATGCTGGCGACCGAGCTGACGCGGACCGGTCAGTTCATCGTGCTCGAGCGCCAGGCAATCGGCGACGTCGTCGGCGAGCAGGCGCTCGGCCAGAGTGGCCTGGTGCGACGCGACACCGCCGCTGCTGCCGGGCAGATGCTCGGAGCGCAATACGTCGTGCGCGGTGCGATCACGCAGTTCGAGGAGCAGGCCGGCGGCGGGGGCGTCGGGATCCAGGGACGCAACACCGCGTTCGAAGGACGCGCGCAGTTCGGTCACGTCGGGCTCGATCTTCGGTTGGTCGACACCACCAGCGGTCAGATCGTCGCGTCGCATCACGTCGCAGTCCGGGTGCCCGGTGCCGGCGGGGCAATCGCGTCTCAGGGCCGTTCAGTGCGTTTCGGCGGCGACATCTTCTTTCAAACCCCGATCGGGCAGGCCACACGCGCGGCGATGCAGGAAGCGGTGCAGTTCGTCGTGACCAGCATGCCGAGGAGCTTCGCGGCGCCCTCGTACTCGCTGGTCAAGGTCGACGGACCGACTGCGTACTTGAATGCCGGGGCGAATGCGAACGTGCGGGTCGGCGACGTGCTGCAGGTCTACTCGCGCGGCGAGGAGCTGACCGATCCCGCGACGGGCCTGAAGCTGGGCGCCGTCGAGCGACCCGTGGGAACGATCCAGGTGATCGAAGTGCACGAGCAGTTCTCGGTGGCGACGGTCCGGCAAGCCACCGGGCCGTTGCGCCGCGGCGATTCGATCCGGATGCGATAACGAAGTGACCGACACTGGGGAGACTGACGATGGCAATTCGATCCTTGCACGTCAAATTGGCTGGCCCGTGGCCGGCGATTTGGGCAATCGCGACGGCCGCAGCGTTCGCCGGCGGCTGCGCCGAGATGCCGCCGATACCGGGGCTGTCGGCGCTGCAACCTCAGCAGCCGCAGGCGGTCGCGCCGCCGCCCGCGCCCTTCGACGGAATCCGAAAGCGCGTCGCGGTGCTGCGGCTGGAGAACAAGACCAAGACGCCGCTGCCCGATGCGAGCTGGCAGATCGGCGACGGCTTGACCGAAATGCTGACCACGGAGCTGTTCAAGACCGGCCGTTTCGTGCTCATCGAGCGAGCTGCGCTCGCCGACGTGGTCAAGGAGCAGGAACTGGGACAGACGGGGTTGATCAACAAAGAAACCGCGGCGAAGGTCGGCGAGTTGCTCGGCGCGCAGATGCTGATCACCGGCGCGATCACCGAATTCGATGCGAACTCCGGCGGCGGCGGCGGTGGCGTCAACGTGCGCGGCATCAACCTGGCGCTGCGCGGCA
Organism: Burkholderiaceae bacterium; assembly: GCA_035540315.1. Taxonomy (GTDB): domain Bacteria; phylum Pseudomonadota; class Gammaproteobacteria; order Burkholderiales; family Burkholderiaceae_E; genus DATLGW01. Next base: position 2,073 of record DATLGW010000842.1, read on the forward strand.
ACACTGCGCACGTCGCGGTGGACATCCGGCTCGTCGACGTCTCGACGGGGCAGATCCTGAAGTCCCACAGTGCCGAGGGCAAGGCATCGGAAACCGGGATTGCGTTCCTGACGACGCGCGGCCAGACGACGTTCGGGTCGGACGCATTCCACAAGACGCCGCTGGGGCAGGCGGCGCGCGAAGCGATCAGCAAGGCGGTCGACTTCATCAGCAAGGAGATGGAAGAGGTGCCATGGACCGGCCGCGTGGTGCAGACGAGAGGAAACGAGATCTACGTGAATGCCGGAGCCAACGCGAATCTGCGACCCGGCTACCGGTTCGCCGTGTTCTCCAAGGGCGAGGATCTGCGCGATCCGGCCACGGGCATGCTGCTGGGCAGTCGCGATACGCGCGTGGGCACCGTGACGGTGAATCACGTCGAAGACCGGTTCAGCATCGGGCAGTTCACCGGCAATGGCGTCGTCAAGCGCGGCGACCTGCTCAAGCCGCATTGACCTGCCCGAGCCGCATCGATTTGCAGGAAAGGTGACTCGTGCTGCGTACGACCGCGATCGCCGTCGCGCTCTGGCTCGCTTCGAACGCGCTCGCGGTCGCGCCGGCCAATGCGCTTCGAATCGATCCTCGATCGGGCAACATCGCGCTGAGCAGCGTGGATCTCGCG
>DATLGW010000843.1:0-4044 GCA_035540315.1 Burkholderiaceae bacterium
CACCTGCTGGCTCGAGCGAAACGTGATGAACGTACTGTGCACTTTCAGTTGCGAGTCGCTGAGTTCGACGATCCGCACGTTGCTGATCGCGCGGCGCGTCTGCGACCGCGGGTTCTCCGAATGCGCGGTGCGCTTGCCCAGCCGCTTGACCCGCTCGGTCAGGTGATGTCCGTCGTCGGCGATCAGGTGCAGCGTCGAATCCGCCGGCGCGTACGGATCGCCGAGCATGTTCGGCACGATGTAGCGACACTCCGGCAGGAACAACGCCCGCCACTCGGTCAGCCGCCATTCGTCGAGCAGCGCGGCCTCGAGGAACAGGAAATCCTCGACCTCGGGGCGGGTGATCTGGGCGATCGACCTCATCGGGCCTCCGCCGGCGCTGGGTGCCCACGTGTCTGCAGCAGGCGCTTCTGCCACTCGACCCAGAATACGCGTTGCGTGAGCTCGTCGTTCGGCTCGCTGGTCGCCGCCCCGAACCCTTTCGACAGGTCGTTCCACGGTGCCTCGCGCCACGCGGCGAACGCCCGCTGGCACGATTCGAGCGCTTCGATGTCGTCGGGGGTCGCGAACCCCGCCGGACCGAGGAACTCGAGGAAGTTCGTCATCCGCCGCGACAGCGCCGGCGTGCCGAACTCCTCCTGCGGCGCCAGCGACCAGACGGTGACCTCCATGTAGTCGGCTGCGAGCGGCTGGAACGTGCGGACCGTGACCGACATGATGTCGTTGATCACCAGGTTCGGGAAGATCAGCAGGTTGCGGCTGCGACGGGCGATCCGGTCGGCGGTTGCGCGGCCGAAGCGCGCGACCAGCCGCTGGTAGACCCGCTCGATCTCGACGCGCGCCTCCTCGCCCCACAGCGAGATCCACTGTGCGACCGGCCGGCCGTAGGTCGCTTCGCGCTCGACCACCGCGTGGCCGTTGCCCAGGTCGATGCCACCGCCGGTGAGCTTGCCGCGCACGATCGCGCCAGCCGAGTTCGTTCGCACCAGGTCCAAGTACGTCGGGTGCAGCGTTTCGACGTGCAGGATGTCGGTGCTGTTCTCGGCGAGCAGCTTCCAGTTCGCTCGCACGCTGTATTCCTGCGGATCGCCGACGATCTTCATGCCCAGCTCGGACTGGTCGGCGACGAGGTCGAGGTAGATGCGGGCCTCGCCGAGATACGTCTCGAGGCTGCACGCGCCGGCGTCATAGTTGACGAACCAGAAGCCCCGGTACTGCTCCAGCCGCGGCACCGGCACCAGGTCGTTGCACCCGCTGCGGAACTCGTCCGAATATGTTTCCGCTTCGCGAATGTTGAGCACCCGGCCGGAGTTCTCGAACGTCCACCCGTGGTAGATGCAGCTGAACGTGCGGGCGCTGCCCGAGCGGTGCCGCACGATCTGTGCACCCCGGTGCGGGCACACGTTCAGGAAACAGCGCACCTGCGAGCGGTGATCGCGCAGGAAGATCAGCGAGCGGGCGCCGACGCGGCGGTTGATGAAGCGATTCGGCTCCGCGAGCTCGGTGTCGTGACCGACGTACAGCCAGCACCGGGAGAACAACGCCTCCATCTCGGCTTCGAAGACCGCGGGATCGTTGTACGCCGAGCGGGCGACCCGAAACAGCCGCCGCTGCGGATCGATCTGCAGCGTTTCACTCACGCTAGGACGGCGCGACATCGGGCAGGTTCTCCCGGAACGGGCGATGCGGCTCATTATATCGGCGTAATGCAAGACTAGGCGCGGAGTGCGACTCTTGCATTTCGCAATTAGCGGAGCGATGATTCGATCGAGGGGCCCTCGTGGGTTTCCTGCCAACTCAGACACCAAGGAGCTTTCGATGATGGCGAAAGTTTTCGGTGGCATCCTGTGGCTCGCCCTGTGCTCGATGGCCTGGGCCCAAGAGAGCTATCCGTCCCGTCCGATCTCGATGGTGGTGCCGTTTCCGCCCGGCGGTTCCGTCGATGCGGTCGCGCGGCGGGTTGCGCAGAAGATGGGCGCGCTGCTCGGCCAACCGATCGTCGTCGAGAACCGCGCCGGCGCCGGCGGCACGATCGGTTCCACGCACGTCGCGAAATCCTCGCCGGATGGCTACACGCTGATGTGGGCCACCTCGAGCGCGCTCGCCGTGTCGCCCGCGCTGTACAAGAACCTCGCCTACGACCCGCTGACCTCTTTCGTTCCGGTGATCGAGATCTGCCGCGGGCCGTTCATCCTGTCGGTCCGTAACACGCTGCCGGTGAAGTCCGCGCCCGAGCTGGTCGAGCTCGCGAAGAAGAGTCCCGGCAAGCTGAACTACGGCTCGGCCGGCCAGGGCAGCGCGCACCACCTCGCCACCGAGACGTTCAGGCAGGCAGCAGGGGTCGACATCGTGCACGTGCCGTACAAGGGGGGTGCGCCGGCATGGGTCGCATTGATCGGCGGCGAGATCGACATGCTGTTCGACAGCATGCCCGGTCCGCTGATGAATGCCGGCCGCGCGCGGCCGATCGGGGTGACCGGATCGCAGCGGCTCGCGAAGCTGCCGGACGTGCCGACGTTCGCCGAACAGGGAATCAAGGGCGTCGACTATGTGTTCTTCTTCGGCATCGTCGCGCCGGCGGGAACGCCCGCCGACGTCGTCGCGAAGCTCAATCGGGTCGCGCGCGACGCGCTCGCCGACCCGGAGGTTCGAGCGACGTTCGACGCGCAGAGCCTGGACCCGTCGCCCGGCTCGCCGCAGGAGTTTGCTGCGTTGCTCGCGCAGGAAGTGCCGCGTTTCCGCGAGCTCGTCAAGCGGGTGGGGCTGACGCTGCAGTAGCGGGCGCTATACTCCGGCGGTTTGCGCCATGCACGGCGGCCCGCCACGCACGGCGGCCGTGCGGGCTGGCGCCGCCCCGCGTGCACCTCGAGCGCGAGCGATCGCCGGAGCCTCATGGACAAGAATCGAAAGAAGAAACGCCCCATCGACTTCCCGCTGGAGCGCAGGACCAATTACCGGTTCTCCGTCATCTCGACGTGGAACATGCGCTGCCTGGCGGGGCTGTTCACGAAGAAATTCGGGATCACCACCGCAGGGTGGCGGCTGCTGTCGATCATCGGCCGCTTCGAACCGATCCATCCGACGCGGCTCGCCGAGCTGAGCACGCTCGACGCCGACAAGGTCACACGCGCCGCCGACCGTCTGGTGGAAGCCGGCCTCGTCGATCGCCGCACCGACGAGGAGGACCGCCGCCGCGTCGTGATGCGGCTGACTGCACGGGGACGCGCCGTCTATGCCGAAATCGAGCGGGCGGGCCAGTTGCTGGAGGCCGAGCTGGTCAGCGTGCTGACCGATGACGAGCTCGAGGCGTTCTACGCCGCGTTGACCAAGCTGCATGCGCAGGCGCGCGAGATCTTCATCGGCAAGGACGCGTGGAAGCGGATTGTCGAAGGGTACGAGGAGGGGGCGGGGAGCGGGCGCGGGAAGCGGAGCCGCGGCGAGGGAGCGCGGCGCTCGACGGCATGACTGGGAGCGCTAGAGGCGACCCACTGGCGGTCCGGGTTTGTGTGGAACATGAGTTCCACGGCTGCGCGAACTTCGCGAATTTCTCGAGCGCGGCGGTTTGTTCGGACAACGTTCGGGCCCAAAGCGACGTGGGCGGACGATCGTTGCATCGAACTGCGGCGTCCGCGGGTGTCTTCGGTGCCCCAGATCAGCGGCTCGGCCCTCCGAACGCCGACCACCCGCCGTCGACTGGGATTACCGCGCCGGTGATGAAGCTCGAAAGCGGCGAGCACAGGAACAGCGCAACGCTCGCAATCTCGCTCGGCTCGCCGAGCCGCGCCATCGGCACGCGCTCGATCGCCTTACGCTGGAGACTGCCGCCGGTGCCGAACAGCCCGCGCGCCATGCCGGTGTCGATGTAGCCGGGGGCGATGCAGTTGACGCGGATGCCGCGGCGGGCCCACTCGCATGCAAGGCTGCGCGTCAGATGCGCAAGTGCCGCCTTGCTCGGCCCGTAGGCATTCGAGGCGGGAATGCCGATCAATCCCGCGACTGAGCCGATGTTGACGATCGCGCCGGCGCCTGCCGGCAGCATCGCCC
>DATLGW010000844.1:0-3203 GCA_035540315.1 Burkholderiaceae bacterium
CTCTTGGCGGAGACGGAGGGATTCGAACCCTCGATGGGCTTTTGGCCCATACTCCCTTAGCAGGGGAGCACCTTCGGCCTCTCGGTCACGTCTCCGCAGGTGCCGCGGCCGGTCAGGTACCGGCCGGGATCAGGAACCCGAGATTCTAACAGGCCCCGGGGCTCCGGCGCCGTTCTGATCGAGCCCGAACGCCTTGTGCAGCGCCCGAACCGCGAGCTCGAGGTATTTGTCCTCGATCACGACCGAGATCTTGATCTCGCTGGTCGAGATCATCTGGATGTTGATGCCCTCGTCGGCCAGCGTGCGGAACATGTGGCTCGCAATGCCGACGTGCGAGCGCATGCCGATGCCGACCACCGACACTTTGGCGATCTTCGGGTCGCCGACGATGTCGCCCGCTTCCAGGTGCGTGCGCACCTGGCTGTTCAGCACGTCGAGCGCCTTCTGGTATTCGCCGCGCGCGACGGTGAACGAGAAGTCGGTCAGGCCGTTGACGCTCTGGTTCTGGATGATCATGTCGACGTCGATGTTCGCATCGGCCACGGGGCCCAGGATGCGGTAGGCGACGCCCGGCTTGTCCGGCACGTGCATCACGGTGATCTTGGCCTCGTCGCGCGCGAACGCGATGCCGGAGATGACTGCTTGTTCCATCGCTTCGTCTTCCTCGAACGTCACCAGCGTGCCTGAATGCAGCTCGTCGGTCACGGGTATGTCGGGCGGCGTCAGGCTCGAGAGCACGCGCGTGCGCACCCGGTACTTTCCGGCGAACTCGACCGAACGGATCTGCAGTACCTTCGATCCGAGGCTCGCCATCTCGAGCATCTCCTCGAACGTGATGCGCTCGAGCCGCCGCGCCTCGGGCACGATCCTCGGGTCGGTCGTGTAGACGCCGTCGACGTCGGTGTAGATCAGGCACTCGTCGGCCTGCATCGCGGCCGCGACCGCAACCGCCGACGTGTCCGATCCGCCGCGCCCCAGCGTGGTCACGTTGCCGTCGGGATCGACGCCCTGGAACCCGGTGATCACGACGACCCGCCCGGCATCGAGCTCGGCCTGCACGCGACCGCGGTCGATGTCGGTGATCCGCGCCTTCGTGAACGCGCTGTCGGTGCGGATCGGCACCTGCCAGCCGGAGTAGCTGACGGCGTCGACGCCACGAGCCTTCAGCGCGAGCGCGAGCAGCGCTGCGGACACCTGCTCGCCGGTGGCGGCAACCGCATCCAGCTCGCGCGGATCCGGCTGCGGCTGCAGCTCCTTCGCCAGCGCGATCAGCCGGTTCGTCTCGCCGGACATCGCCGACGGCACGACGACGACCCGGTGACCGGCATCGCGCCACTTCGCAACGCGTTGCGCGACGTTGCGGATCCGCTCGACGGACCCCATCGAGGTGCCGCCGTACTTGTGGACGTAGAGCGCCATCGAAAAAATCCGAAATTATACGGCAGCGGCCGCCAGCCACGCCCGGCGCGGATCGTCGGCAGTCGGCGGCACCCACTCGATCGCCACCGCGGGAGGCTGCCGCGGCCAGTGGGCGCCGTGATCGGCGCCGAACGGTGCCGCATACAGCACCTGTCCGCCCACCTGCAGCACCGGAAACGCCGGTCGAAGCCAGGCCGGAACGCCGGCCTCCTGATGCAGGTTCTTCAGCGTGCGCGACCGGCCGCGCGGACGCGTGCGCAGGCTCAGCGTCGCGCGCGGCGCGACGAGCTCCAGGTCCTGATTGCGCAACCATTCGGCGTTGACGGCATCCGGCCCGCGCGCCGGCGTGAATCGCAACCTGCCGGCGTCGCCGCCGAGCGCGATTTCGGTCTCGCCGCGCCATCGCAGCCGGATGCTGCCGGTCTGCGGCAACGCCGGGTCTGCGCGGCCGCGCCCTCGCCGAGATGGTGGCTGCGGCAGATCGGTCGCAGCCGAGAGCGCGTGCGGCGCGACGGCCTCGATCCGGTCGCGGTAGCGCCGCAACGTCCAGCCGTGGTGCTCGACGCGGCCGTAGGCGCCCTGCCCGCGCACGAGCTGATCGAGCATCTGCGCAAGCCGCGCCTGCGCCGGCATCGGCAACCCGAGCGCGGCAAGCCAACGGCGCAGCACCAGCGCCTGGCGCGCCGGAGACAGCGCCGCGATCGCGCGGCGATCGAGCTGCCGCTGCGCTGCGAGCTCGCGCTGCGCAGCGCCAAGGTCGGCGGCAGCGACTTCGTCGAGCAGCTCGCGGACCTGCTGCAAATGCCGCGCCGCCTCGCTCGCCTTCAGCGCAAAGCCCGGGATCGCGTGCTCGAGCGCCGGCATCACGCGCTCGCGCAGCAGGTTGCGGCGCCGGTTGAGGTCGCTGTTCGTCGGATCGTCGATCCATTCGAGCCGCGTCGCTTGCGCGTAGCGCTTCAGATCGACGCGCTGCAGCGCCAGCAACGGCCGCAACAGCAGCGTGCCCTCGAGCGTGCTCGCCTGGGCGACCGCCGACAGGCCATCGACGCCGGCACCGCGGCCGAGTTGCAGCAGCACGGTCTCGGCCTGATCGTCGGCGTGGTGCGCGGTCAGCACGGCCGCCGCGCCGAACCGACGCGCGGCCTCGAGCAACGCAGCGTAGCGTTGGCGCCGCGCCCAATCCTCGACGTTGCCGCGGCGGCGCGTGCCCAGTCGCACGCAGTGATACGCCGCGCCTGCTTCGCGCGCGATGCGCTCGCAATGCGCGGGCCAGCCGTCGGCGGCCGCTTGCAGCCGGTGGTGAACGTGCACGGCGAGCAGCCGTTGCGCCCCAGCCGCCGCGGCCGCTGCATGCAGCAGCACGGTCGAATCGAGGCCGCCGCTGAACGCGATCACCAACGGTCGGTCGGACCGCAGCAGCGAGTGCGCTTGCAGCAGTCGCCGCACGGCCGCGACGACGCCGCCGGATGCGCGGCCAGACCCCGCGTCAGCCTTCCTTGAACTTGCCATAGCCGAGCAGCCGCTGCTGCCGCTCGCGAACCACATCCTCGATGCGCATGTTCTGCAGCTGGCGCAGCGCATCGGTCAGCGCGCGCTTCAGCAGCTGCGCCATCTGCTCCGGATCGCGATGCGCGCCCCCGAGCGGCTCGTTGACGATCTTGTCGATCAGCCCGAGCCCCTTCAGTCGGGGTGCCGTGATGCCGAGCGTCTCGGCGGCCGCCGGCGCCTGCTCGGCGCTTTTCCACAGGATCGCGGCGCAGCCTTCGGGCGAGATCACCGAATAG
>DATLGW010000845.1:0-2483 GCA_035540315.1 Burkholderiaceae bacterium
GGTATGGCGATTGCCTCTCGAGACCTGCGACGTATCAGCCAACCGCACTCTGGCATCGAGTCTCTGAAGGGCGTTCTCAGTCGTGAAGCAATCACCGGGTACAGTCGCGGCGATGACCATTGCTGCGGATTGGCTGCATGAACGCTTCCCGAAGCGCGATCGCTACCCGCTGCCGCCCAGGGAGATCAGCGTTTCGATTCGCCGACGCCGCAGGCGTGGCTTTAAAGTGGGCGAGCCTCAGCGACGGGCGGCGACGCTGCTGTCGCCGTAGTCCAGCACGTTTCGATCTCCGGGGCGCGGCGACGGTCTTGTCTACGAGGCAACGGTGAGTCGACTGCGGCTTCTGCTCGCAACGGCATTATTGGCCGGGCTGATCGGCTGTGCGTCGATCGGCCCCACCCGCGTCGCAATCGATCGCATCGACTATTCCGGAGCGCTGGGCGAGTCATGGGCTCGCCAAACCTTGCTGAGCATTGTCCGGCTGCGGTATCTCGACGTGCCCGTGTTCATGGACGTATCGTCGATCGTCGCGAGCTACGCCATCGAGCTGGGCGGGGATCTATCAGGCGTCGGGCGCCCATCGCTTCTCGACCGGCTGTCGCTGAACGGTCGTTATTCCGATCGCCCGACGATCAGCTATAGACCGTTGACGGGCAGGGACTTCGTGCAGGCAATGATGACGCCGCTGCCGCCGGAAACGGTCTTGTCCCTGATCAAATCGGGATGGCCAACTGATCTGGTCTTTTTCAGCCTGACCGCGCAGATCAACGGCTTGCGAAACGCAGGCGTATCGCTGCGACGCCTGCACTCCGAGGACCCGGGGTTTGCGAGGGTAGTGCGGCTGCTCAATCAACTGGATGCGGCGCGAGGCGCTTCATTCGTTCAATCCGACACGGAGGAGCATGGGTACATGCTGTGGCTGCGCCCGGCGCAAGGCTTGCCTGCGGAACTCACATCGCAGATCGACGAACTTCGAAGCCTCCTCGGTTTGGATGCGCAGGCTTCTCGAGTCCCGGTGAAATTTGCAGACATTTCGAGCAGCGGTGACCGGATCGCGCTCCGCACCCGTTCGATCATGGAGTTCCTCGTGGCGGCATCGGCCCAGGTTCGGGTTCCACCCGAGGACTTGGCGGCAGGCCGAGTCACCGCAGGCCTGACGGCCATATCCGATCAGGCGCATCAGGCGCAGTCCCAGTCTCGGCTCATCGTCCACAGCGGGCCCTCGGCGCCGGCAACGCCGTATGTCGCGGCACGCCATCGAGCGCTTTGGTACTGGATCGACGACGACGACCTCGATTCGAAGCAGACATTCGCATTCCTTATGCTGCTCCTGACGATGGCGGAGACCGGCAAAGACACGGGAGCGCCGTTGCTTACGCTACCGGCGCAGTAGTTGCGGCGGTCAGGCAGTAGTCCGACACGCTGACGGTCCTGCTGCCCGCGGTGCCACGATGACAGTGCCCGCGTGCATAGTGGCGGCGCCGCAATGAATCCGTCGCAGCGTCCTCCGTAAGCTCCCACGATCGATGTCGGTTGGTCCGTGTCGCACATCCGCCGCAGCTGCTCGACCGTTGGCGCGAAAGGGGATCCGATCGGGCGCAGCGGCGAATCATTCGCTTGTGCTCCTGCGCAGCCCCATGCCGCCGCGAATGCGATCACGCGGACGCCTGTGCCGGCGGTAACCCGATCGAGCTACCGGACCTGGAGCCATTTCCGGACTCAGGTACGGGTGCTGCTCCTGTTGCCGATGCAGACCTTGGTTTTTATGAGGAGCAAGCAATGCATCATCTGCGCACCTTGATTTCGGTCGCCGTTGCCGCCGCATTGACTCAGGGCTTTGCCGCGGCGCAACAGGCTTCAGCGAACGGTTCGCCGAACACCGCCCGCGCGGCGGCTGCCACGAATCAAGGCGACCCGTCCGTCGCCCAGCAGGCTACGATCACTGCGCCCGTTGCAGTGGGCGAAACGCTGATCGTGAAGGGCACGGTCGAGGCAATCGACAAGGACAAGCGCCGGGTCACGCTGAAGGGCGACGACGGCCGGACGATCAGGATGTACGTGGGTCAAGGCATCCCGAACTTCGACAAGATCAAGTCGGGTGACCGCGTCACTGCGCGCTTCACCGAGGCCGTCGCCTTGTCGCTGGCCGAGGGAACCGGCAGCGACATTCGAAGCCGGGTCGAAGCAGAAGCCGGGCGGGTTGCCGAGAAAGGCAAGCCCGGAGTTCAGGACCTCGAGCGCTCGACGATCGTCGCCAACGTGATGGACGTCGACCGCAATGCCGGCTCCGTGACGCTGCGTGGCGTCAGTGGCGAGCCGATTCGACTGAAGGTACAGGACAAGCAAGCTCTGAAGGACATCGATGCCGGTGACCAGATCGTCGCCACGTTCGTCGAATCAGCCGCTGTGTCGATCGAGGCCGGCGCAACCTCGGCGGGCGGTCAGCCATCGTCCGGCGCAGATTCGGGCGCGCAGGCAAGGGC
>DATLGW010000846.1:0-5080 GCA_035540315.1 Burkholderiaceae bacterium
CAGGAGTACTGCGGGTCCCCGTTGGCGCGCCGGCGCCGCCCTGGGAGGGCGGGCGCCCCGTCGCCACCGGTTCGACTGGCCGATCCTGCACCAGCACCGTCGTCGAATCGTGCAGACCCGCGCGTGTGACCGCCACTGCGACCGGGCCTGGCGCCGCCGCGATGAAGCTGGGGCCGATCGACCAGTCGCCAGCGGTGAGGTCGACCACTTGGAACGGATTGTCGGACCAGGCACCCGAGGCGGTGCAAGTGACGGCGTCGCCGACCTTTGCGGGACTCGGTTGGCACTGCACGCTCAGCATCATCAGCGTGCGCACCGGCGATGTGCCCGAGTCTGCGCCGCCGCTCCCCGGACCGCCGCCGGCGTCGGGCCCGCTGGCGACGGGGCCTCCGGCAGGCCCTGCCCCGGAAGAAGCCTGAAGCTGCACCCGGCAAGCCTGCAGCTTCGATTGCGTCTCTCCGCCAGCGAACACCAGCGCGTCGGTGCGCGCCTCGCGCGCCTGCTGGATCAGATCATCGGCACGCTGCACCTTGCACGCCGCCCACGTCCGCAAGTCGGTCGACAAATCGCCGTTCGCCGTCCGCGCATAACCTTCGGCGCGGGACGCGTCCTGGTCGGCCCGTTCGAGCAGCGTCGGGCCCAGTTCGTCCGCAGAAAGACTCGCGGCGGCTGTGATCCGACCGAAGTACTCCTCGAACCGGGGTTGGAAGCGCGGCGGGAACGCGTCGCGAAATGCCGCCACGAGTTTCAGCGCGCTGTTCTTGCTCGACAGCAGCTCGGCCGCCTTCGTTTCGAACGCCGCCGCAGCCGCTTTTGCCGAGGCGGCAGCGCCCGTCGCCTCGGCGACCTTCGCGTCGATCGCAGCCACCAGCGCCGCAGCGTGTGCGCCGACGCGGTCGAGCTCGCTGGAGGGGTCGAGCTGATTCAGGCGGTTGTTCAGCCCCTCGGCACGCGCCGACAGCGCGATCGCTTCGCCCGCGAGCGTCTGCGCGCGCTGCAGCAGCCATCCGATCGAATCGACGTCCTGCTGCGTCTGGCAGTTCGCGACCTGCGCATCCGCCTCGTTGATCTTCTCGGTCACCTCTTTTGCCTTTTCCAGCGCGCTGGTAACGAGCTTCGCGATCTCGCCGCGCAGCTCGTTCGCCTGCGCACAGGCGCGGCCGTGCGGCTGCGCGGCGTTCCTGAGGTCGCGCAGGCTGTCGAGCAGCTCGCGCGCCGAGTCCGCGTGCGGCCCGACGCGGCGCGCGTGACCGATCGCGTCGTTGCGCAGCGATGACGCTTCGCTCCGCAGCCGCTCGATCGGCGGAATCAGCGCGTCCAGCTGCTTCCTCAGCTCGTCGACGCGCGCCGCGAGCGCCTCCTGATTCGCCTGGTTCGCCTTCTCCGCCGCCTCGCGCTCGCGCGCATCGCGGACCTGACGCCAGCCCTCCAGCCCGACGGATGCCCAGCCGAGCGCGCCGGCGACGAAAATCGCCTGCGGCCCGGTCAACCCGAGTTTCGCCGCCGCGGCGCCGATCGCCTCGGCGACGGCCCACGACACGCCGCCCTCGACTGCGCAGGTCGCGTAGCTCTTGTTCAGATCCAGGCACGAAACGAACTGCGCGAGCGCGATCGACGGGCCCAGCGCGCGGAAAATCTCCTGCGGGCTCAGATCCCTCAGCCACGGCTTGCCTGCGAGCTGATCGAGCGAGCGCTGCAGCTTCGAAGGATCGCCGCCACCGAACTGCTTGTAACCGTTGATCACGGCCTTGACGGCCGGATGATCGGGGCTGAGCCCGCGGTCCCGCACCAGATGGTGCGCCTGCTGCCAGTACGCGCCGCGTTCCAGCGGCAGGCGGTTGGCGTTGGCCCAGCTGTGGAACTTGGCCTGCTCGGCAGCTCTGCCCGCCGAGCTGACCGGATCGATGCCGCGGCGCTGCATGTCGAGCGCCCATTCGGCGCGATTCGGCGACAGCTGCCATTGCTTCCAGTGGTGCAGCTCGTGCTCGCGAACCCCCTGTTGCCAGTCGACGTCGCGCATGTTCGGCATGTCGCTGTAGATATGCGCTCCGCGCCTCGGGCTGTAGGTCCCGTAGTCCCCCCGGGCGTTGCTGCGGCCGTCGAGGACCGGCGGCTTCAGCGGATCGAGCGCATCCATCGGTCCGACGCCGCTCGCGGGGAAGTCGCCGAGGGGGTCGAGCCTCTGCGTCCCGAACGGATCGACGTAGCGCAGCGGGTTGTTCATCGCGTACGCATAGACGTTCAGCGACAGCGGGTCGAGCCGATCACCCGACATCGGGTCGGGCGTCAGAAAGCGACCGAGCTTGGGGTCGTAGTAGCGGCTGCGGAAGAAATACAGCCCCACGGTGTCGTCCCACTCGCGGGCGGTGAACGTGAAAGGATTTGGCAGGCCGCGCGGGTTTCCAGGAACCATTTCGCCAAAGGCGGAGTAATCGTAGGCCGCAGCGAGCTGTCCCCTCTCGTCGGTCAACGCCACGATGCTGCCGAGCGCATCGGCATGGTAGAAAAAGCTGCGACCAGCACGCCGCATCGACAACGGCCGGTCGATGCCGGGCGCGTGGAGGTAATTCGCCTTCGCCGTTAGGTCTTCGGCGAGCTCGGCGACGAGGTGATAACCGTCGTGCACGAAGTAGGTGATGCCGGCGGCGTCGCGTCGCCAGACGCGGTCGCCGGTCGCGGAATACCCGAAGCTCACGTCGCTGCCGTCGGGCCGCACGATCTGCACGAGCTGGTTTTCGACGTCGTAGCGATAGCGCGTGACGCCGCGCGGGCCGCGCCGTTCGACGACGTTGCCGTTCGCGTCGTATGCGAACGTCTCGTCCCCCGCCTGCAGCAGCCGGCCGGAATCGTCGTAGCGGTAGCGGGCGTCTTCGCTCGCGACGCGGCGTACGCGGTTGCCGCCCGGCAGGTATTCGTAGCGGACGACACCCGATGCCGTTCGCTCCTCGGCGAGCTGACCGGCCGCATCGTACCGGTACTCGCTGACGCGCCCGTTCGAGTCGGCCGTGCGCACGCGGTTGCCGGCAGCGTCGTAGTCGTGGCGCCACTCGGCCAGCGCCCGCCCGTCGGCGCCCGAATGCGACACCCGAAGCAGCCGACCCTGTGCGTCGTATTCCCAGCGAGCGACGGTGCCGTTCGGATACCGCAGCGACGTCAGCCGATCCCTCGCGTCGTGTTCGAGCTCGATCGAGCCGCCGTCGGCGCGGATCGCGCGCAGCCGTTGCGCGGCGTCGTACTCGAACGTCACGCTGCGGCCTTCCGAATCGACGAGCCTCGAGCGCTGCCCCGTCGGCAGGTACTCGTAGCGCAGCGTCCTTCTCAGGGCAGGGTGCGAGATCCGCTCGAGACGTCCTTGCGCATCGTAGCCGTACTCGACCGGATACTTGCCGTCATCGGCGCGCAGCAGCCGCCCGGTCGCATCGAACTGGTAGCGCACCGTTCGGCCGTCGGCGAGGCGCTTGCCGATCACGCGGCCGGCGCCGTCGTACGCGTACATCGTCGTATGGCCGTTCGCATCGGTCGCGCTGATCATTCGCCCGGCCGCGTCGTAGACGTAACGGGCGGCGCGGCCCGCGGGGTCGGTCGAGCGAACCAGGTTTCCCATCGGATCGAGCTCGAGCCGCGTCAGGCCGCCGCCGGGGATGTTCACGGTCGACAGGCGCCCGGCTGCATCGTAGGTGTAACGCGCAATGCTGCCGTCGGGCGCGGTGACGGCCGCGATCCGGCCGTCGGGGCCGTAGGCGATCCGCTTGACCTGCTGCAGCGGATCAGTGACCGCGGTCAGCCGGTCGAGCTCATCGTACGCGTATCGCACGATCGCCTCGCCGCGGCGGACTACCGTGACGCGACCGCGCGCGTCGTACTCGAAGGTTTGCCCCGCCCCAAGATCGTCCTGCCAGCCCAGCAGCTGGCCCAGCGCGTCGTGCCGGTACGCGATCGCCGGGCCGTGACGCCAGCGTTCGGCGACGCGGCGGCCGGCCGGGTCGTACTCGATCCTCGCAGTGCGCCCGCGCGCGTCGGTGAGCTCGACCAGGTTGCCGGCGGCGTCATAAGTGTACGAATCGGCCCCACCCTCCGGCGGCGTTCTGCGCACCAGCCGACCGGCTGCATCGTAGCTGTAGCGGCTCACGCGAGCCGCCGGATCGGTGACGGTGACCAGTCGCCCGAGATGGTCGTAGCCGAAGCGCGTGGTCGCGCCGGAGGCGTCGACGACGGCGCTCAGGCGTCCGGCGGAATCGTACTGGTGCCGCGTCGTCGCGCCGTCCGGTGCGGTCACCGCAACCAGGCGGTCGCCGGCGTCGTAGGCGCGCGTGGTCACGCCCCCGAGGGGGTTCGTGATCCTCGTGGTGCGGCCGTGAGAATCGTAGTCGTAGCGAAACGAATTGCCCGACGGGTCGGTGATCGCGACGATGCGCCCGGCGTTGTCGTAGCCGATCCGGCGTGGCCCGGCACTGCCCTCGGCGACGGACTCGACCCGGCCGTCGGCATGGTAGGTCATCCGCACCAGCGGATGCACCCCGTTGCGCATCGCCGTCAGGTTCATGTCCGCGTCGTACTCGAACGTCTGCCTAGAGCCGTCGCTGGCGGCGATCGCGACCACGTAGCTCGTGTCCCCGTAGTACTCGAAGCGGTTCGTGCGCCCATCGCCTGATTCGATCGCGGCGATCCGGCCGAGCCGGTCGTAGCTGAACCGAACCGAGCGGCCGGTCGGCCCCGTCGCGCGCAGCGTGCGTCCGAGCTCGTCGGATTCGACCGTGCTCGTGTGGCCGAGCGGATCGGTCAACTGCTCACGGCGGCCGTCGGCGCTCCACTGCAGCATCGTGACCGCGCCCGCGGCATCGGTGATTCGCACGCGGCGCGCCGTGTCGTCGTAGTCGTAGCGTTCGCGCGAACCGTCACCGAAGCGACGCGAAACCACGCGCCCGCCGCTGTCGTACTCGAGAGCGACCGTACCTTCGGCTTCGTCGATGCGCGACAACCGGCCCGCCACGTAGCCATAACGCGTCGTGCGCTCGCCGCGCGTTGCCTCGATCAGTTCGTCACCGGCGTATCGGTACGCGACGCTGCGGCCGTTCGACGC